>VHBV01000006.1 GCA_016882165.1 Candidatus Pelagibacterales bacterium | reverse complement strand
TACGCTTCCCCAAATTGCAGCACGAATTGCACCTTTAGCGAAAACATCACGATTTGAAGCTTTGTGAGTAAGCTCAACTCTTTCGCCCTCGCCTGCAAAAACAACCGTATGATCTCCTATAACATCACCTCCTCTCAATGTTGCAAAACCAACTTCACCTTTGATTCTTTTTGCATCTTTGCCAAAACGAGCCATATTCGCAACTTTTTGCAAATCAACATTTCTACCCTTTGCAACAGCTGCCCCCAAAGAAAGGGCTGTTCCAGAAGGAGCATCGATTTTGTTTTTATGATGCATTTCAACAATTTCAACATCAAAATCATCATGTAGAATTGAAGCGACTTTTTCTACCAAATTCATCAGCAAATTGACGCCCAAAGACATATTTGAAGACCAAATAATAACTGTATCTTTAGAGTAAGATGAGAAAACTTGTTTTTCATTTTCAGAAAAACCCGTAGTTCCACAAACCAAAACTTTTTTAGAAATAGCACATTTTTTTGCAATTTCTAGGCTTAGAGCTGGAGAAGAAAAGTCAATAATTGCATCACAACTTTCAACAAAGTTATCGATATTTGTAGTTATTTTTGCACCACTTTTTTCAAAACCTAAGAATTCTCCTAGATCTTCTCCATCTTGATCAGAATTGCTTCTTGCCAAAGCTATAGAAAGCTCTACCAAAGAATCTTGCAAAACTATTGTTGCAATTGTGCTTCCCATTCTACCAGTAATTCCTGTAACGCCTATTTTCATATTACTTATTGTTTGATTTATTAGTTCCAAAAGATTACATCTCTTAAGAGATTTTCGACACAAACATAGATAATTCCAATCTAATTAAAATATGGCAAGTAATAATATTATAAATAAATTAAGCGCAGAAAATCAGGGAAAAGTTGATAAAATTATTGAAAAACTGAAAGATAATGTTTTGGAAAAAGATGATAAAGCAAACTCAGATTTAAAAGAATTATCAAACAAAAATAAAGATAATGTAAAAACTGAACGCTAAAATATTTACAACTGATTAAAAAATAAATTATAAACAAATTCTGCAATAGAAAATGATGGTCTTTTAGAAGGCAATTAAACAAAACTTATTCAATAATAAAAAAGCTAGTTCTTTTTACTAATATCAATAATATTTTTCTTGCACTAAAACAAAGGCTTAATCTATAGTAATAACCTCATTTTTATCATAAAAAAGCTGATCTGGCTTATTGTAAAACAGAAAATAATTGAAAAACAAAAACTAACAAATCTCAAATGACTGATCAAAACACTATTCAAGTTGCTACAGGAAAAGATATTCAACCAGTATCTTTAGTGACAGAGATGAAAAAATCTTACCTAGATTACGCAATGAGCGTAATTGTTTCTCGTGCAATTCCTGATGCTTGCGATGGTTTAAAACCGGTTCATCGTCGTATTCTTTATGCGATGTATGAAGGAAACTACGACTATAATAAACCATTTAAAAAGTCAGCTAGAATTGTTGGTGAAGTGATGGGTAAATACCACCCGCATGGTGACTCGGCAATTTATGAGTCTTTGGTGCGTATGGCTCAAAATTTTTCAATGCGTGTTCCATTGATTGATGGTCAAGGTAACTTTGGTTCAATTGATGACGATCCGGCAGCTGCGATGCGTTATACCGAATCACGTTTGGAGAAAATTTCTCATACCATGCTTGATGATTTGGATAAAGATACCGTTGACTTCATGCCAAATTATGATGGTCACGAAAAAGAACCAAAAGTTTTACCAGCACGTTTTCCAAATCTTTTAGTTAATGGATCTGGAGGTATTGCAGTTGGTATGGCTACCAACATTCCTCCACATAACTTAGGAGAAGTTATAGATGCTTGTTTGGCTTACATCGACAATAATGACGTATCAATAGAGGAAATTATCAAAATTGTACCTGGACCTGATTTTCCAACTGGCGGTATAATTTTGGGCAGAGCTGGTTTTGATTCAGCAGCACGCACTGGACGTGGCTCAGTTGTAATGCGTGGCCGTCATAAAATTGAAAAGAAAGCTGGCGGAAAAGTTGCAATTATAATTGAAGAAATTCCTTACCAAGTTAATAAAGCTAAGTTAGTAGAAAAAATCGCCGATTTAGTAAAAGAGAAAAAAATAGAAGGCATTACTGATCTTCGCGACGAATCTGATAGAGATGGAATTCGAGTTGTAATTGAGCTTAAGCGCGATGCCATGGAAGAAGTTATCATTAATCAGCTTTATAGCTTCACTGAACTTCAATGCAATTTCAGTGTGAATATGCTGGCTCTAAACCACGGCAAACCGCAATTAATGAATTTGCTTGATGTTATAAAGGTATTCAGCAATTTCCGCTTTGATGTAACAACACGTAGGACTAATTTCTTACTTGGAAAAGCACGTGATAAAACTCACATTTTAATTGGTTTAGCTGTTTCGGTTGCAAATATTGATGAGATTGTTGAGCTAATCAAATCTTCAAAAGATGTTGTTGAAGCAAAAGAAAAACTTCTTGGAAAATCTTGGCCTGTTGGAATTGTAGAGACAATCATTAAACTAGTTCATGATAAAGGAAACGTTGTTAAAGACGGAAAATTCTACTTCACAGAAATTCAAGCCAAAGCAATTCTTGATATGAGACTTGCTCGCTTAACTGGCCTAGAAATGGACAAAATAAGCGATGAACTTAAATCATTAGCTGCTGAAATTTCAGGATACTTAGAGCTTTTGGGCGACAGATCAAAAATGCTTGAGCTAGTAAAAAAAGAATTAATTGAAGTTAAAGAACAATTTGCAACTCCAAGAAGATCAACAATTGAAGACTCTGAATTTGAAGTTGATATTGAAGACCTAATTCCAAAAGAAGATATGGTTGTTGTTGGAACAATGAATGGCTACATCAAACGTGTTGCACTTTCAGCTTATCGCACACAAAAACGCGGTGGCAAAGGAAGAAGTGCAATGGATGTAAGAGATGAAGATATTACAACTGATATTTTTGTGACCAACACTCACACGCCAATTTTATTCTTCTCAAACAAAGGAAAAGTTTATCGTCTAAAAACTTACAAACTTCCGCTTGGAAGCCCGCAAGCAAGAGGTCGTGCATTAGTCAATTTGTTACCTTTAGAACAAGATGAGAAAATTTCTACAATTTTATCTTTACCAGAAGATGAATCAACATGGCAAAATCTGAGTATTGTGTTTGCAACATCAAATGGCGATATCAGAAGAAACTCAATGGATCAATTTGTTGATATTCGCTCAAGCGGTAAAATTGCTATGAAATTAGAAGGTGATGAAGCTTTAATTGGAGTAAACTTATGTACAGAACAAGACGACATATTACTTTCAACAAAAGATGGTAAATGTATACGCTTTCCTGTTGAAAAACTACGCGTTTTCCAAAGCAGAAACTCGACTGGTGTTCGTGGAGTTAAACTTGAAAAAGGCAATAAAGTAATTGCTATGTCAATTTTAAAACACGCAACAGAAGACTCTGAAATTAAAGAAAAATATTTAAAAGTTGATTTAGAACAACGTCTTGCAATTCGCGAAGCTTTGTTATTTAACAAAAAACTGCAAGAAAATCCATCTGATGATTTACTGGTTCAACCAAAAGATATTCCTCAAATTAAAGATGCTGAATTACCTCAATCTAAAATTGAAGAAATGACAATCAATGAAGAATTTATTTTAACAATAACTGAAAATGGTTTTGGAAAAAGATCTTCAGCATACGAGTACAGAATTACAAATAGAGGCGGTTCAGGAATTACTAACATTATCACTTCGAAAAGAAATGGTAACGTGGTTGCAAGCTTCCCAATTGAAGGTAATGATCAAATTATGATTATCACCGACAAAGGAACTTTAATTAGAAGTGAAGTTGCATCAGTTAGAATTTCAGGACGCAACACCCAAGGTGTAACTTTGATTAAAACCAAAGATGAAGCCGTTGTGTCAGTTGCTAGAATTGCTCACACTGGAAATAAAGAAGTTGATGACGCGGAGGTAGGAGAAGAAGTTATTGATGGAATTGAAGATGAAGTTTCAGCGTCTGAAGCTGTTTAAAGCAGTTTTAAATTTGGTAACTATACCAAACTATCGTAGTTATTAATTAGATAAGGTTAGTTTGGCAGATACCATCTTGACAAGTGTCATCATGAGCATAAGCGAAGGATCTCAGGAGTTTGATTTCGGAACTTATCGCCTGAGATCCTTCGCTTACGCTCAGGATGACACTTATTGTTATGTTATAGTGCCTTAAATTTTATTAACACCACAAAAAACCAAATATGCCTGAGATAATATGATGCATTATGTAATAAAAGCCAAATATATAAAGATTACAAAATTGAAGTTACTTTTGAAGATAATAAAACAGTAATTATTGATCTTGAAGAAGTAATATCAAAAGATACAAGACCAATTTTTCAAGAATTAAAAGAACAAGCAAAAATTTAGCCAAATTAAAGTGGATATGGATACTATAACTTGGCAAAATGGCTTGGATTTGGCGCCAGAATTTTTGTATAAAATGCTTTTCTAATTTACTTATTATGATTGATTTTTTTTCTTTTCTAAAAAATCCCAAAATAAAACTCTCAGTTAAGTTATTTAGCAAAACTCAAAATCACAACCAATCGCAAATCATTTCAAATTCTGGCAATAACCCAACTTTTAGTTTAATTAATAACCAAGAATTAGAACCTTATATTTTAACAGAAAATTCTGGTCCTGAAAAACTTGTAAAACTTGGATTATTAGACGAATCACAAAAACCATGGCGTTTTAGTAGGAGTAATATTGGTAGAATTCGCACAAAATATGTAAAATATGGATCTATGTGGTTAGTGTCTAATAAAAAATAGAATCAAATATGATAAGCTCTTTATATGCTGCACTCTTAGCCTTAGTGTTTATATTTTTAACAATTAAAGTTATAAAAATTCGTCGTCGTGAAAAAGTTGCGGTTGGAGATAATGGTAATTTAGCTTTACAAAAAGCAATTGCAGCGCAAGCAAATTTTTGTCAATCAACTCCGATATTTTTAATTTTACTGACTTTGGCAGAAATAAGTGGCCTAAATAATTTTATTTTGCACTTTTGTGCTATAATTTTTTTATGTGGTAGAATTATTCATGCATATGGAATTAGCCAAGCAAAAGAAAATTTTCATTTTCGTGTTACAGGAATGGTTGCAACATTTAGTTCAATAATTATTCTTAGCTTAACTAATCTTATTTCATATTTTTTAGCTTTTTAAAATGACATACACAATACAAGGTAAAAATAACACTTACGAAATTGTTATTGGTTGCGAAATTCACGCACAAGTTGCATCAAATTCTAAACTTTTCTCACGTGCCGCAACTGAGTTTGGAGCACCTCAAAATTCGCAAGTTTCTTTGATTGATGCGGCGCTTCCAGGAATGTTGCCAACAATCAATGAAGAATGTGTGCGTCAAGCAGTTAAAACAGGATTGGGTATTAATGCAAAAATTAACTTAAGATCAGTTTTTGATCGTAAAAATTATTTCTATGCTGACTTGCCACAAGGTTATCAAATCTCGCAATATCTTGACCCAATTGTTGGAGAAGGTGCAGTTGAAATTACACTTGAAAATGGCGATAAAAAGACCGTTCGTGTCGAACGTATTCATCTTGAGCAAGACGCAGGAAAATCAATTCACGATCAACACCCTTCTCTTTCTTTAATTGACTTAAACAGAGCTGGAGTTGCCTTGATGGAAATTGTTTCAAAACCCGATATTAATTCACCTTTTGAAGCTGCTGAATATGTAAAAACAATCCGTGCAATTGTACGTGCTTTAGAAACTTGCGATGGCGATATGGAAAAAGGAAACTTAAGATGCGATGCTAACGTTTCAGTACGTAAAGTTGGAGAATCAAAACTTGGAACTCGTTGTGAAATTAAAAACTTGAATTCAACCAGAAACATTATGCGAGCAATTGAGTTTGAAGCTGCTCGTCAAGTTGAAATTATTGAAAATGGTGGATCAATTGACCAAGAAACTCGCCTTTTTGATGCCTTAACTGGAGAAACCAGAACAATGAGATCAAAAGAAGATGCGATGGATTACCGTTATTTTCCAGATCCAGATTTGCCTCCACTTGTTTTGTCTCAAGAATTTGTGGAAGAAATTAGAAAAACCTTGCCAGAACTTCCAAGTGCAAAAAAAGAACGTTACATTAGGGAACTTGGAATTCCTGAATATGATGCTGGTGTTTTGACCATGAGCAGCGAAATCACCGCTTATTTTGAAGAATTAATTAAAAAACACGAACCAAAAATTTCCGTGACTTGGCTTACAGTTGAGCTATTTGGTAGAATGAATAAATTGGGAATTGATTTTGAGAACCTAAAAGTAAAAGCACAAAATTTAATTGAGCTTTTAGACTTAATTAAAAGTGGCGAAATTTCAGGAAAAATTGCCAAAGACGTCTTGGACGTTATGGTTGAAACTGGTGAAAGCGCGAACAAAATTGTTGAATCTAAAGGTTTAAAACAAGTTTCTGACACTTCAGCTATTGAGAAAATTATTGAAGACGTAATGACAAAAAACCAAAGTTCTGTTGATGAATACAGATCAGGCAAAGATAAGCTTTTTGGATTTTTTGTTGGACAAGTTATGAAAGAATCGAAAGGTCAGGCAAATCCATCAGTTGTGAATGAATTATTAAAAAAGAAGTTAGCTGCTTAATGGCAAGGCGTTATTTAATAGCGCCTGCGATTACAAAAATGAAATAAAAATTCTAAATTGTAACTAATTTATTCTAAACTTGCTTTATATAACTTTTCTTTGGCCACTTCTTCTTTTGAAAGTTTTATACGCTCTTGTTCTTGCTCTTTTTCCATCTGAGCAATTACATCATAAAACTGCGGAATCCAAACCTCTGGATTAACTTTACCATTTTCATTAGCAGAAAGACTTTCTACTTCTTGAAGTATAATACGAGATATTTCGTCAGAACTTAAGATTTTTTTAGCTTTAGAAAATTTCTTTTCTAGGTTAAAAGATGCAATTATATCATCGCCTTGAGTTCTTAACATGAAATGACCAGCTTCAAGATCCATTGTTCTAACCATTTCTAATTCTTCTTCATTTAAGCCAAAAACTGAACTATAATATTCTTCTGGGTTTCTATTTGGAGTATAAATTTCTGCAGCAACATTTTTTCTGATATCAAAAATAATCTCACTTTCCGAAGCTTCTGTAATATTACCACATTCAAAAATGACAACACAATTTCGGCTTCTCATTCTTGCAAGAAACTCAAGAATTTGAGGTGCAAAAATTGGATTATTAATTAAATTCCAAGCTTCACTTAAAACCATGATCGCTGGATTACCCCTTAAGTTTTCTTCAATTTTATATATTAGATAATTGAAGATTGGTATAACAATTGGTTTTTGCTGTATGACGTCGGTAAAATCGAATGCAACTATGTCACTTTTTTCCCAACTTTCTTCATTCTCAGCACCAAAAATATGAGATAACCGGCCTTTATTCCAGACTTGTAATTTTTGATAAATTGTTGGGGTATTTTGATTATTAAAAAAATCAATTGCCTGTGTAAAATTAGTTACATTTGCATTAAACATTTCATTAACAATATCCTTAACAAAATCTAATTCTTCTTTAGGAATTGGGTATCTTGAAAAAGTAACTAAGCTTTTAAACCAGCTGATTAAAAACTCTTGCGAATCTTGATTCTTTTCAAGAGAAAATGGATTTAAAGAAAGACAATTTTTCTTTTTGATATCATAAGAAATGTTGTAGTAATTTCCATTAATGGCTTTAATAAAACATTCTGACTTTTTATTAATATCGAAATAAAAGATTTTACTTTTGAAGCGTCTCGATTGCGAAATTAAGAAATTTATCAGAGATGTTTTTCCTGAATTATGTGATCCTACAACTATCAAGTGACCTAAATCTTTTTCATGAAAATTGAAAAAATATGGAGTATTAAGAATTGTTGGCAAAACTGTAACAGCTGGTCCCCAATGATTTTTAGCTATAGAGCCAGCAGGAAAACTATGCAGTGCGGCAAAACCAGCTATTTTTGATGAGTGAATAATTTTTTGACGACGAAGAAATTGAAAGTTTCCAGGTAATTGTGCCCAAAAACAATGCTCACTAAAAACATCTTCTCTAACAACTGCAAAACCAATAAGATTGAATTTGTGCATAGCGCTTTTAACGTCAGCTTCTAAATCTTCTGGACTGTTAGCAATAATCATAAAAGTAGTTTGCAACTTTCCAAAATTGGTAGATGTCAGCTTTTCATTTTCTTGCTGTGCAATTTCGGCTTTCTTTTCTTCTTCCATATTGTCGCTTAGATGCCATTTGTCATTATGTGCAACAAACTTATCAACACCAATCAAAGACCTAAAAGCTTCATCACCACTAACTTGCAGAATGTAGTTTTGATATTCATAAGGCTCCATTTCTTTATGAGAAGAAGTAAAATCAAATGATTGTGTCACTATCATTTCAAAAGGCAGCTGCAATACGTAATCTAAGGATTCGGTTGAAACTTCACGATATTCTTTGATTGAAAGCATCGCTCCAAATTGTTTGGTTTCATTGCCTATAACCTCAATTTCTCTATCACCAAAAGCAATTTTGTGACTTACCAATTCATATGACATGTCATTTAACGATAATTTATATCGCTCTTCAAAAAGATTTACTATCTTGCCAAAAAAATTCATTGGCTGAGAATATAAAACTCCATCAAATTCTTTAATTCCAAGCAGCTCTGCTCCGTATTCTTCAATGTCCGCTAAAATATTATTAACAATTTTAGCTAATACTTTATGAGATTGTTCCAAATAATTTTGATGCAAATTAGCTGTAACTTTTTGAGAAAAAGAACGCATCAAAGATTGAAAATTAGCAATTGAAGAATCAAGACCTTCTGAAATTATTGTAATATATAGTTCATTAACATACTGCTCTGACCATTTGTTTTGTTCTTTCCATGATTTGTCTAGTTGTTTTGGGAAAAACTCATCAAATTCACCCTCAGGATTTATGTTCTTTTTTCTTCTTATAGTATGAAACCAAAAAGCAAATTTATTATCTGGAATGTGGTTTACAATTGAAGAACGAATATTGTCGCGTAAAGAAGAGACCTGTGACATCATAGACTCGTCACTAAATCCAGTAATTCTTATGATTTTTACTAGTTCACCATTTTTAGTCAAAATTGTATTTGAGTTATAATGACAAACGTAAGGAATAAAATCTGGATCTGGCTTTTTAGCTATAATGCCACTTGTGTGTTTTTGTTTAGATTTGGATTTTTTGAATAAATTTATCAATTCAAATTACTTTTTTGAATATTCTCTATTTACATATCCAGTATATAATTGACGAGGTCTGCCAATTTTAAATGCCGGATCTTCAATCATTTCTTTCCATTGAGAAATCCATCCTGCAGAACGCGCAATTGCGAAAATAACCGTAAATAAATTTGACGGAATTCCAAGAGCTTTATAGATAATTCCAGAGTAGAAATCTACATTCGGGAATAATTTGCGCGATACAAAATAATCGTCATTCAAAGCAATTTTTTCTAACTCAATTGCAATATCAAGTAGTGGATCGTTTTTAATACCAAGTTCACTTAAAACTTCATCGCAAGATTTTTTCAGAACTGCAGCACGTGGATCGTAGTTTTTATAAACTCTATGACCAAAACCCATTAAACGGAATGGATCATTTTTGTCTTTAGCACGAGCAATAAATTCTGGAATTCTATCTTTTGTGCCAATTTCTTGTAACATTTCAATTACTTCTTCATTTGCACCACCATGAGCTGGACCCCACAGCGAAGAGATACCAGCACCAATACATGCAAAAGGATTTGCACCCGACGAACCAGCCAAACGCACAGTCGATGTTGAAGCATTTTGTTCATGATCTGCATGCAAAATCAAAATCATCTCCATTGCTTTGGCAATTGTTGGAGTAACTTTGTGTTGATTATTTGGACGATCAAAAAGCATATGAAGGAAATTTTCAGCAAATCCATATTCCTTATTTGGGTACATAATTGGCTCACCAATCGAGTATTTGTAAGCCATGGCCGCCAAAGTTGGCATTTTTGAAATTATTTTATAAACAACATCCATTCTTCCTTCAGGAGTATGAACATCCATTGTTTCATGATAAAAGGCCGAAAGAGATGCAACCGCTCCTACCATAATTGCCATTGGATGAGCACGTCTTGGAAAACCACGATACAAAATTCCAATTTGTTCGTGAACCAACATATTTTTGATAATACCACTTCTAAACTCTTTATATTGTGACTGATTTGGCAATTCACCATTAACTAACAAGTAAGAGACTTCTAAATATTCGCTTTTTTTAGCAAGCTCTTCAATTGAATAACCTCTATGTCTTAAAATTCCTTGATCTCCATCAATAAAGGTAATTTTTGATTCGCAAGAAGCAGTTGCAAGAAATCCTGGATCGTAAGTAAACATTCCACTTTCTTTGTAAAGACTTGAAATATCTATTACATCTTGTCCAACAGTTGCTTTGCGAATTGGAAGAGAGATTTCTTTTCCATTTGGTAGTGTAAGCTTAGCAATATTTTTTTCGTCAGTCATTTTATTTAGGAATTGATAAGTTTTTAGGAGGGAATTAATATGTTTTTATATTGAAACTGTAACTAATTTTTTTCAACATCAAATTGCATATTTTCCCAAATAAAAAACCACAAGACATAAAAATAGTAGTCGCTATGTCGGGGGGCGTTGATTCTTCAGTAGTGGCTTGTTTGCTTAAAGAACAAGGTTACAAAGTGATTGGCATAACACTTCAGCTTTACGATCATGGTGAAGCTTTGAAAAAGAAAAACGCTTGTTGTGCCGGAACAGACATTTATGACGCAAAAAGAGTTGCTGAAAAACATAACTTCCCGCATTACATACTAAACTACCAGAATCTTTTTAAAGAATCTGTTATCGATGATTTTGCCGACAGTTATTTGCAAGGTGAAACTCCTATTCCTTGCGTCAAATGTAACCAATCAGTAAAATTTCGTGATTTACTGAAAGTGGCACACGACCTTGGAGCTGATGCAATGGCAACTGGTCATTATGTCAGAAGAATTGATACCATAAATGGCTCTGAACTTCACAAAGCGATAGATGACGATAAAGACCAAAGTTACTTTTTATTTGCAACCACTAGAGAACAACTTGATTTCTTGCAATTTCCTTTGGGGTCAAATACCAAAGAACAAACCAGAAAAGAAGCTGAACGCTTGGGTTTGGAAGTTGCTAATAAGCCAGATTCACAAGATATTTGTTTTGTACCAAATGGAAATTACGCCGAAGTGATCAGAAAACATCGTCCCACCGCTTTCCGCGAAGGAGATTTTATTCACATTGAAACTGGCAAAAATTTAGGAAAACATTCTGGAATTATTAATTTCACTTTGGGGCAACGCCGTGGACTTGGTATTTCTTATCCAAACCCACTTTATGTAATTAAGATAGATCCAAAATCAAATACTGTTTTTGTTGGTGAAGAGCAATTTTTACAAAACCAAAAATTCAAAATCCGCGAGATTAACTGGTTAGCTAGCGATATTGATTTGACTAAAGAAATTCACGCTAAAGTGCGCTTGCGTTCTAATCATGAAGAAGAAGCAGCAATTATTAAAATTTTAGATAATAATGAAGCCGTAGTTGAAATGAAATCAATGACTCGTGCCATCACTCCAGGTCAAGCTTGCGTAATTTATGATGACACCCGAGTTTTGGGAGGCGGTTGGATTACAAAAGAAATTGAGTAAATTAGGTTCTTAACTAATTAATTTAAGGCTTATTTTTTGCTAGAAAAGAAATATTACAATTGTTTCTAAAATTTCTGGGAATAAGTTTGAGGAAATTCCGAAGTATTGTTGTTATGATAAAACTACTAAAAAACAGCAAGATCAACTAGAAATTTAAAATAATTAAAAGAGAAAAATATGACAAGGAATGCAAGAATTTCACAAATTATCAATCGAGTTGCAAGTAATGACCCAACTCTAACAAGTCTTGATCTTAGAGCGATCGAAGCTAGCGAAGTTCTAATGTTAGCAGAAGCACTTACGAATAACACGCATCTAGAAAGTATTAGTCTTAGTAACAACAGAATCACAGATGAAGTAGCTATAATCTTCGGAGAAGTACTTAAGAATAACAAAACTATAACAAGTCTTGATCTTAGTAAAAACAAAATCACAGATGAAGTAGCTATAATCTTAGGAGAAGCACTTAAGAACAACAAAACTCTAACAAATCTTAATCTTAGTTACAACAGAATCAGAAATGAAGGAGCTATAATCTTAGGAGAAGTACTTAATAATAACAAAACTATAACAAGTCTTGATATTGGTTTTAACTTCATCACAGATGAAAGATTGGAATATTTATCAAATGGAATTGCAAATAACTCAACTCTAACAAATCTTAATCTTAGTAACAACATAATCGGAGTTAAAGGAGCTAAAATTTTAGCACCCGTAATTAAGAATCACACATCTATAAAAACTCTTAATCTTAGTGACAACGAAATCGGAGATGAAGGATTGGAATATTTATTAAATGGAATTGCAAATAACTCAACTCTAACAAATCTTGATCTTAGTGTCAACAAAATCGGAGATGAAGGAGCTAACAGCTTAGGAGAAGTACTTAAGAATAACAAAACTATAACAAATCTTGATCTTAGTGTCAACGAAATCGGAGATGAAGGAGCTATAATCTTCGGAGAAGTACTTAAGAATAACAAAACTATAACAAATCTTGATCTTGGTAACAACAGAATCGGAGTTGAAGGAGCTATAATCTTCGGAGAAGTACTTAAGAATAACAAAACTATAACAAATCTTGATCTTAGTAACAACAGAATCGGAGTTGAAGGAGCTGAAAGTTTATTAACAGCACTTCAAAACAACCCAACTCTAACAAATCTTAATCTTGGTAATAACAGCATCTCAACTCAATTAAAAGGAACAATAGAAGAACTCATAAAAAGAAACCAAAAACTTCCTAATGACATTTCCAATAAACTCTACAAAAGTTTTATTGAAAAAGATCAATTTCCAACTCTTTCTGAACTAGAAAGAAAACTCATTAAGATGTCACCTAAATCTTGTGCAACAATAGTAACTGAATTCTTGGATCAAGAACTTGTTTCTAAAGAAGACAAGGGAAAATTAGTTAATCACATAAAAGAATTTCCTGATGGCTTAAGAATTTTAGTATCTTGTCTTCATTCAAAAGAAATTGTGGATCAACTTTCACTTTGGAATCACATAACTCTTGGTGATGTGTTTTCACTGAAGGGAGTTTCAAAAGTCTTCCCCACAACTTTAGAGGAAACAGGGATACCAAACTCGCAGAATGCAAGAAAAATAACACTAGCTAATATGCCTCAAGATATTCTTACAAACATTTTAACACTTGTACAAGATGATATTTCGTTACAACCTGTGGCAAAAAATCAAACCAACCAACCAAATAATGCTGATGATAGTAAAGCGGCAAACCAAACAAATAATGAAGCACCAACAACAAGTATAAAAAATCAAGAAACAAGAAATTTAAGTGGCATTGCACTTAATTCAGAGACATCCTTAAAACGATAAATCGTCAGATTTAAGTTTGAGCCATTACAACCTTATATAAAATCTTGCTTGAAATTATCAGAAAAAATTCTCTTAACTAGTTAAAACTCATTTTTACATTTTTTAACAAAATTCTTCTAACTTGATAGGATATTTTGTCTTTCTATCCTACAAATTCTTACTTTCTTAAAAGAAAGTTGGCTTATATTTTGTGGTAAGTTGAATTATTTTAGTTAGCTAGTTAAAGGAATACCCCATTTTTGACTAAGATATTTCTCCACTGATTTTCTTTCTTCATCATTCAAAGCGCGGCTAAAGACAATTAACTCACCAATATAACCTTGATAATATTCCCAATTAGAAAATGATGCACCAACTGCCAATCCAATATTATCTCGACGTTCTATATCAACTATTGAACCATTAAAAGTACCATCAGTATAAAATTTATAAGCAACATGATCTGAATCAAGATTTTTTCCATCTATCACTCCAGTTAATATTGCAGCATTGTCCGAAGTTCTATTGTAAGAAACATCCAAACTTTCTGTAAAACTTCCCCAAAATTGGAACTGGTTTACCGGATTTACAAAGTCAGTAGAAAGTGCGTAAAACCATCATTACGAACTGCAATAATAGTACCCCACTCAGAATCACCTCCACTCATATCTTTGCTGAAAGGTGCTTTTACAACTGCAAACATTGTAACATTACGTGAATATTGGTAGCCGTTGTAAGTCAACTGATCGGTATCAAAATAAAGGGCTGGCAAACCATTCAACTCCGAAGAAGATTTATAAACTGGTTGGTGATTAGAATCATTTCGCGACAAGAACAGTATTTCTTGGTGAAATATCATACCAATTACTAATCTTTTCTTCATCAACTGCTTCTGATGCAGAAAAACTTTTTTCAGAAGTTGATTCAAACCAATAAGATAGACCAGAAATACTGGCAACGGGAGAACTCTGGGTTAAAGACTGAGCAGTTTGTAATTTAAACTTATTCAACAACTTTAAACCTTGAGTCACGCCAGAAATCAAGATTCCAATAATCAACAAAACAATAGACATCTCAATTAATGAAAAAGCTGAGTTTGAGAATTGTGATTTTTTCATAAAATTTGTTAAATTTGATTAATCTAGTTTTTTAATATTGTTAACTATTACCAAGAATTAATACCATGACAATGCTTATACTTTTTACCGCTACCACAAGGACAAGACTCGTTTCTACCAACATTACCCCAAGTTGAAGGATCTTTTGGATTTCTATTTTTCGAATTAAAGTTTGTTTTAATTGGAGTGATTGATGCAACATTTTTAGAAACTTCAAAAGCTGGATCATTTCTACTTTCAAAAGTTTTTTGTTTAGGAAATTTAGACAATAAGTTAATTTCTTCTTCTGATGTTAAGCTTAATTGAACATGAGCAATTCTACTAACAATTTGTTCCTCCAGACGTAACATCATATCTTCAAATAAACCAAAAGCCTCTTTTTTATACTCAATTAAAGGATCTTTTTGGGCATAAGCGCGTAAATTTATGCCATTTCTTAATTTATCAAGCGATAATAAATGATCTTTCCATTCGGAATCGATTGTTAACAAGAAAATCTGCTTTTCAACTTGTCTCAACAAATCTTTACCATACATATCTTCCTTGGTTGAAAAAACTTCTGCAGTTTTCTTTTCAATAAAAGATAAAATTTCCTTTTCAGTAACCCCATCCTTTTCTGCTTCCAGCTTTAGATCAATTTTAATTCCATAAACTCTAAATATTTCTTTTTCTAAAGCATCGATCTCCCATTTTTCTACATAAGAGTTTTTTGGTATGCAGTCTATAACAATATCACTATTAATTTCAGATCTAAATTTAATAAGTTTTTCAGAAATATCTTCTGATGAAATAACTTCAGAACGCAAAGCAAAGATAGTTTTTCTCTGTTGATTTACAATATCGTCGTATTTCAGCAAATTTTTTCTAATTTCGTAGTTTCTCATCTCAACTTTATGCTGAGCTTTTGCCAGTGTTTTAGTGATCCATGGATGAAAAATTGCCTCATCATCTTTTAAGCCCAAAGTTGATAACATTCCTTGCAATTTCTCTGAACCAAAAATTCTCATTAAATCATCTTGTAAAGATAAAAAGAACTTGGATCTTCCGGGATCACCTTGACGACCAGAACGACCACGCAATTGATTATCAATTCTTCTACTTTCATGCCTTTCTGTACCAAGAACATAGAGTCCTCCAGCATCAATAGCAATTTTCTTATCAGCTGCAACTTTTGCTTTAATTGCTGCAATTTTATCAGGATTAGTTTCTGAACCAATTAACATTTCAGCATTACCACCAAGCATAATATCAGTTCCACGTCCAGCCATATTAGTTGCAATTGTAATTGCAGCAGGAATACCAGCTTGAGCAATAATTTCAGCTTCTTGTTCGTGATATTTTGCGTTTAATACGTTATGAGGAAGCTTATGACTTTTAAGCAACTTTGATAAATATTCTGATTTTTCAATACTGGTGGTTCCAACCAAAACTGGTTGTTTTTTGCTGTAAGCTTCAGAAATTGATTTTATAATTGCATCATACTTTGCTGCTTCAGTTTTATAAATTTCATCATCTTCATCAATTCTAGATAAAGATTTATTAGTTGGAATTTCTACAACTTTAAGTCCATAAATCTCTTCAAACTCAGTTGCTTCTGTTAAAGCGGTTCCAGTCATGCCTCCAAGTTTTTTATAAAGACGGAAGTAGTTTTGAAAAGTAATTGAAGCCAAAGTTTGATTTTCATTTCTAACTCTAACTCCTTCTTTTGCTTCTAAAGCTTGATGCAAACCGTCAGAGAATCTTCTTCCTTCTTGCATGCGTCCAGTAAACTCATCAATAATTACAACAGAATTGTCTTTAACAATATAATCAATTTCATTCTTGAAAATTTTATGAGCTTTCAAAGCCTGATTAGTATGATGCACCAATGAAACATGATTAACATCAAACAAAGAAGAATTCTCTTCAATCATTCCTCTTTCCTTAAGAAGTTTTTCCATCATTTCAACACCAGCATCAGTTAAGAAGACTCCACGATCTTTTTCTTCAAGCTGGTAACAATCTTCTGTCAGCTTTGGAATTAATCTGTTAATTTCTTCGTAAAGTTTGGAATTGTCATTTGTAGGACCAGAAATGATTAATGGAGTTCTGGCTTCATCAATCAGTATTGAATCAACTTCATCAACAATTGCGAAGAACTTACCATTTTCTCCCTGACGTTGCACCATATTTGCAACATCATATTTCATATTATCACGCAAATAATCAAATCCAAGTTCGTTATTTGTAGCATAAGTGATATCACAAGCATAAGCAGCTTTACGCTCTTCATCTTCCATATCGTTAGTCAAACAACCAACTGTTAAACCAAGAAATTGATGTATTTTACCCATCCAATCAGAGTCTCTTTTCGACAAATAATCATTTGGAGTAACAACATGAACACCATGACCTGCTAAAGCATTCAAATAACAAGGCAAAGTCGAAACCAAAGTTTTACCTTCACCAGTTCTCATTTCAGGAATTTTTCCTTGATGCAAAACCATTCCACCAAGTAATTGAACATCAAAATGACGCATGTTCAAAACACGCTTTGAAGCCTCACGAACAACTGCAAATGCTTCATGCAATAAAGAATCAATAGTTTCACCATTCTTTAGACGATTTTTGAACTCATCAGTTTTTGCTTTCAACTCAACATCTGAAAGTGCAACCATTTTTGGTTCAAGGGCATTGATTTTGGCAACTTCTAATAACAAAGACTTAACAATACGATCATTAACTGACCCAAAGATTTTTTTAGCGACGTAAGAAAACATTTAAAAATTCCAATAATAATTTGTTGCAAAAAAACAGTAAAAATTTCTAGTATAATATTCCAATATCAGCACCACATTTAACTAGCTTCTCAGCTAGTCTTTCATAACCTCTTTCAAGATGATAAAGCCTATTGATTTTAGTTTCTCCTTCACCA
>VHBV01000005.1 GCA_016882165.1 Candidatus Pelagibacterales bacterium | reverse complement strand
ACATTATTTGCTTTTAAATGTTCCGCAAATTTATGCCATTGCTGCCATTCCAAAACAAGCCCAAAATGAGGAACTGGAACACCATGCCCATCAACATGATTCACAATTTTTTGACTTTCTTCTGGATTGGGGCGTAAATGGGTAACAAATTGGTGACCAAAAAAATCCCAATCAATCCATTTATCACAAGATCTTCCTTCTGAAAAACCCAAAAATTTGCCATAAAAATCTCTGGTTTTTTCCAGATCATTTACCGGAACTGCTATATGAAATGGTTGCAAAGTCATAGATTTAGAAATTATTTAAATTTTGGGCCCACTACCCATAAAACTATAGAACGTCTGACACCCTTTGTTACGGGGGCAACACGATGAATCATAAAAGATGGAAAAGCAACCAAGGAACCTTTTCTCATTTCCAAGGTCTTAGCTTCTTGTTCTAATCCAGAATTAATTTGGAACTCTCCACCTTCAAAGTCAACACCGGGTTCGCTTAATAACAAACTTAAAGACAATTTGCGAGTTAATGGTTGTGATAAGCTTTCATCATTTATAAACATATCACCGTGAAAATTATACTTGCCTAACTTTTCACCTTCATATTCAGAATATTGAAAGTAATCATATCCATATAAATCAAAGTGAAAAAATTTGTTATTTATGTCTTCAACACCAAAGTTTATACGATCAAAAATCCACTGATTTTGCGCATTTGGGTTGTGAAAATTCACTTTTGAGATTCGTGTTTTGTTATCTAAAACAGCGTTATTGGATACTGTTGAGTCATTTAGATCGTTTGTTTTACAATATTGTACTATTCTATCAATATCTTCTTTGACAAAAAAATCATGCCAATAAACTTGCGAATATATAGCGCTGCTAGTTAGCTTGGTATTATTGTAAATTTTAGCCATATTTATGTATGAGGTTCAGAAATTTTGAAATTTGCTGGCAGTCCAATGTGAGGGCGACAATCAAACTTATTTCTAGTTTTACTTAATTTCAAAAATTGCATCTACTTCAACTGCAACACCAAAAGGCAAGGAACTTGATCCAACTGCTGCACGAGCATGCTTTCCAGCATCTCCCAACACTTCAACCATCAAGTCTGACGCGCCATTTGCAACTGCAGGATGATCCTTGAAATTAGCCTCACCATTAACAAAAATTCCAAGTTTTACACAACGAACCACGCGTTCTAAATTTCCATCGCATGCAACTTTAATTTGCGCCAATAAGTTAATTGCACAAATGCGTGCCGCTTTTTTGGCGTCTTCTGCAGAAATTTCAGAACCAACTTTGCCAATGAATTGCAACTTCCCAGCTTCAATTGGAAGTTGCCCTGAAACAAAAACAGTGTTACCAGATTTTACGAAACCAACATAGTTCGCAACTGGCGCTGCTGGCGTTGGCAATTCAATTCCAAGTGACTTTAATTTTTCTTCGATTTTTGACATTTTTGCTCCTTTTTAGTTTGTTAAAATTTTTTGTTTTAGGCCATTAATCCTGATTTTCATCGCAGCCTTTGAAACTTGGAAAGCGGTTGCAATTTCTTGTAGTGCTTCATCTTTTTCTTTTGCATTACCATCAAGCACACCTCTTTCTTTTGCATACCGAATCACAAGGTCTTCTGGCATTAAAATATTAGCTGCAAAATTATTGGCCTCACTCTCTTCTAGTTCTCCAGCCACAGTATCAATTCTGCGGACAGGTCTATAATTTTCTGAATCATCTATTCCATTGCCAATTTTGTCTTTATGAAGCACAAAATGACCTAACTCATGAGCCATAGTGAAGCGTTTGCGATAGTAATGATCTGTTTTCTTGATTGATATTTTATAACGATCCCCTTCTTTACTTATTTCTCCCAAAACCCCTTCTGGCAAGCTAGAGTTTTTATCTAGCTCAATATCAAAAGATCTTATAATAGCCTCAATATTAACAGGCACAGAATCTATATATTCTTGATAGGATATAGTTTGTTTCTTTGTCATATTTCTCCTCATTTTTTTCTTTGATTGCTTCAATTAAATCTTTTTCATTTGTTGATGAATTTGATATTCCATTTTTAGGTGCAGAATTAGCTTTCTCTTTGTTAATAGCTTTTGCGGCTTTAATCACAATTTTATCCATTTCTTTTGGATTACTAGATATCCAATCATACACCGAATCTTTTATTTGCTTTTTACCACTTTTACTATCTAGCCATTTTGTAGCAGATTCTTGAGCTGTAATTCGCGAGGTTTGTTTAATTCCCATAAAACCAACAACAGCTCCGAAACCCAGTACTAGACCAAAAATTGCTAGCAAAAGAGAAATTATATCAAGCCTTCCAAGCTGATTGGCATAAGAAATTTCGTCTAAAACATTTTCTAAATTTCTTACTTCTTTTCTACAACTTTCTTTCACGCACTTTGCATTAAGAGAAAGTTCATTTTTTATTGTACCTACAATCAATTCTTTGGTTTCTTGCGGAAGATCAAATCTCTCTTTCCACAACACCCATCCGCTGTTTGCAAGACTGACAGAAATGATTATAATTATTAAGAATGTGACTAATTTTTTCATAACTAGATTTGTTTGTGATGTTTTTCGGTATATCTATTTCTTAAATCTAATTTTTCAACTAACTTAACATTTAGTTATTCAAATTATCTTCCCTCAATTCCTAACTTTTCAAACAACTTCTGATCACGCTCCATTTCTGGATTTGAAGTTGTTAAAAGTTTTTCGCCATAAAAAATTGAATTTGCTCCCGCCAAAAAGCACAAAGCTTGGGTTTGTTCATTCATTTGTTCGCGTCCCGCTGACAAGCGTACAACTGATTTTGGCATCATAATTCTTGCAACAGCAATTGTTCTGATAAATTCAAACTCGTCCAAAGACTCAACTTTGTCAAGCGGAGTTCCTGCAACTTTCACAAGCATATTAATTGGAACTGACTGTGGATGTTTTGGCAAATTTGCTAAAACAATTAACATTTTAGCACGATCATTTCTGGTTTCGCCCATGCCAACAATTCCACCAGAACAAACATTTAAACCAGCTTCACGAACGTTCTTCAAAGTATTTAGACGATCTTCAAAATTGCGTGTTGTAATAATTTCAGAATAAAATTCAGGCGATGAATCAATATTATGATTGTAATAATCCAAACCAGCTTCTTTTAATTTTTTGCTTTGATCTTCAGTTAACATTCCCAAGGTCATACAAGTTTCAAGGCCTGTTTTTTTAACTTCATCAACAATATTGCAAATTTTCTCAACATCACGATCGTGCAAGCTACGCCATGCTGCGCCCATACAAAACCTTGATGCTCCAGCGTCTTTTGCAGCTTTTGCCGCGTCCAAAATTTTATCAATTGCCATTAAAGATTCTTTCTCAAGACCCGTGTTGTAATGCGCTGATTGCGGACAATATTTGCAATTTTCAGGACAAGAACCCGTTTTAATGCTTAAAAGCGTGCTAATTTGCACTTTATTTGCTTCATGATTAGCACGATGAATTTCTGCTGCTTTGAAAATTAGATCATTAAAAGGCAATTCAAACAAATCTAATATTTCGTCAACTTTCCAATCGTGCTTTAGATCAACATTCATAGGAATGAATTGCTCTGATTTACTTTGTTTTTCTTGATAATTTTGCATCATATAATTCCTTAATTACAAAAACTTTACAAATCTTTATATCTGTTTTAATTCGACAGCTCTTCAAATCCGCCATCACATTTTCTTCACTCCATCATCGCTAGCCTAGAGCGTAGATCTATTAGATTAAGAATTAGGAGTTTTTGACAAAATAGATTGCCGCTTCGAGCTTTAAGCGCTCCTCGCAATGACGGATACTAAGATTGTCTATTATTAACCTACTATCGCCAAATAATCAAACATTTAAACAACTCTCCCATTTGATCAGCTGAAATCAAACGGTCAATTGCTAAATTAATTTCTTGTTCTTTATCTACATTTTTCGCAAGCAAAGATTGTCTTCTTTCCTCTATTCCTAAGCTTTTCAGAAAATGCGACTGCGAAATAATTGAAGATTGCAAATTGTAATTTTTGACTATTTTTTCCAAAGCAGAAAAATCAACCAAAGCTGTAATATCTGCACCCCCTTCTTGTAACACATCCACTTTTTTATGATTTTTTACAGCCTGTAAAGTATTAAGAAATTCGTTTTTAATATAACCATAATCAATATTTATTGCCACTCCACCTTGACTTTCTATGGCCTCACATAAATCTTTTATGAATTCTCTTGCTGCTTTACTATACTCAAAAACTCCCCCTATTGGCGCTAAACAATCAATTTCTTGTTCTATAAAATTATGATTTTCTTGTTTAAAAGGCGCCAAGGTGAATTTATTATTTTGAATAATTCTTTCTCTCCAACCAATTTCCGTAAAAACAAACTGATCAATTGGAAAACAATCAAAAAGTTCGTTACTGATGAAAAAAATTTCTTTTTGTTTTGAATTTTTGCTTAAAAATTCTGCAAAATTGTTGTGCCACGTGATTTTGAATTTAGATAAATTTTCTTGCTGAATTTTTTGTAAAACCTCATTTATTTCAATAATGTGAAATTCTGAGTTATTAATAAAATTGATAGCTTGAGAAATATTTTTATCGGCAAGTTTTTGAATAGAATTTAAAATATCTAGAAAAAGAGTTCCTTTTCCAGCACCCATTTCAACCAAAGAAATTTCACAATTTTTATGTGAAGCAATTTCTAAAATATAAGCAGCCAAAAGTTCGCCAAAAACCTGACTTATTTCAGGTGCAGTAATAAAATCTGAATCTTTTCCTATAGGATTTTTAGTACGATAATAGCCTGATTTCTCTTTGAAAAGAGCATCAGACATGAAGTGTGAAATTTTCATTGTGAAGATTCTGGTAATTATCAAAACAAAAACTGTCATCTATACCAAATAAACCATTTCTTGATAGTTAAGTAATTGATCATATTAACTTCGTCTTTTTGGCTAAAAATTACAAAAACCTCAAGCTTCATGTTCATACAGCTTTCATTTTTTACAACTTTTATCTCAAAAATACTTCGTTACTACGGTCAACAAATAGTTTATTTGGTATAGGAACGCATAGATGAAAAGCAAAAATCAAATTTGCTATATATAAATGAATGGATTGCCACGCCAAGCAAATCTTGGCTTGAAATGACGAGGTTAAGTGTGGAATACAAAACTCATCATTGCAAGAAGCATGAGCGACCTGGCAATCCAAAAGATATATCTACGGTCTCCAATTCAAGAAATTACTCAACAGTTTCAAACCAGCTTCACCACTTTTTTCAGGATGAAATTGGATGCCCAAGATATTTTCTTTAGCAATTATTGCATTAATCTTTGTTCCATATTCCACTTGCGCCACCACGTTATTTTCATTTTGGCAAATAAAATGATATGAATTAGCAAAGTAAAAATGCTCTCCTTCTTTTATATCTTTTAAAACTGGGTGATTAGAGTTTTTAAAAATAATATCATTCCATCCCATGTGAGGAATTTTAAGATCACCATTATTATCAATTTTTCTAACTACACCATTTACAAAACATAGCCCTTGATTTTCACCATCTTCATAGCCTAAAGAGGCTAAAACTTGCATTCCAACACAAATTCCAAGAAAAGGTTTTTTTTCGGTAATAACCTGTTTCCTAATTTCTTCAGCTAAACCATTTTGTGATTTTAACGCTTCAATACAATCACCAAAAGCACCAACTCCAGGCAAAACAATATAATTTGCTGATCTTACTTCGTTAGGATCTTTAGAAACGACAATTTCATAATCTTTTGATTTTACTTTTTCCAAAGCATTCAGCACCGACTCAACATTGCCAGCACCATAATCAATTACAACTATTTTCATTTCGATTAATTTTGGAATTTTTAAATGTGGTTTTTAAGTAACAAAGTAATGTTCTTTTTTCTGCTTTTTTAGCATTTGACGATATAGTTTGGGATCAGTAATAGAAATATCAAATTCTATTTCTTCAGAATTTTGTTCATTTTCTAGGTTTTTTACAAAGCGCATTTTAGCATTTGTCATATCAGATCCAAAAACTAGACCAATAAATTCATATCCTTGTTTTTTTAAATGCTCCACCAACCAGTAATTAAAATTAAGAGCAATTATAAAAGTGAAAATCAATTCAAGAAGTAAAACATCTGACAAGGAAAATATAGATAATGCTTTTAATAGCATGAAGGAAAAGCTAACGCCCAGTAAAACACCGAATTCTTTCCACATTTTGTTATATAAAAACCAAATGCTATTAAGAAAAAATGCCGGATAGGAAAAGCCATCTTTTAAAAGAATGATATCTTCTATTTTACCTTCTTTATTTTTCTTAATTAAGGCGTTGTAGAGTTTCATGAGCAATTCTGATTGGAAAAAACTGCGAATAAGGTTGCGACCTAACTTTGGTCGCAACCTTAGAAAGAAAAATACTAATTTTTCTTGCTTAAAGCTTCTTTTGCTTTCGCTACAATTTTAGCAAAAGTTTCTGGCTCTCTAATAGCCAAATCTGAAAGAACTTTACGATCAAGATCGATATTAGCTAACTTCAAACCATTAATGAATTTTGAATAAACCATATCGTGCTGACGAACTGCAGCGTTAATTCTTTGAATCCAAAGACCTCTTAAGTCTCTTTTTTTGGTTCTACGATCACGATACGCATATCTTAGTGCTTTTTCAACTTTCTCTATTGCTACGCGGAAACAATTCTTTGCACGACCGCGGTAACCTTTAGCAAGTTTTAATATTTTTTTATGTCTGGCTTTTTTAGTAACGCCTCTTTTTACACGACTCATTTTTTCTCCTTATCTAATTTAGTGACTATTTGGCATCTTGAACTTCATAACGCTAGCAGAATGTCCATCTGAAAGAACAGCGCCTTTGCGCAATTGTCTAATTCTACGGTTACTTTTTTTGTCCAAGTTATGTCTTTTTCCGGCTTGTTTGTGAACAATTTTTCCGGTACCAGTCACCTTGAATCTCTTCTTGGCGCTACTGTTTGTTTTTACTTTTGGCATGTCGTTTTAAAATTAAAATTAATATGCAGATAACACGGGTAGATTGCCTTTGACCTGTGAATCGGTTAAGCCGAAGCTTAAAAAAGCAAAGATTTTGATTTATGGCTATACGAATTTAGGTGCGAAAAGCGGAAATGTATTTAGTACAATTGAGCTTTACGTATCGGCATTTCAAAGAAGCCAGAGATCAAAAGCCGAAGCTTTTTGGTGGGATCAGTAGGACTCGAACCTACGACCAAGACGTTATGAGCATCCTGCTCTAACCAACTGAGCTATAATCCCGTAAAAAATGCAATTTGCTTTATTTGTTATTTGTTCAAAAAACAATAACTAAGCAAAGGGCAAAGCAAAATATAAGCAGATTGCTTTTTTGCAAGTGTTTTTTGTAAACTATCAAATAAACTTGTTATAGATAATAGTTAAAAACAAGAAAATTAAAACTAATTTTTTGCTTTTGCAACTCCAACTAAAGCTGGTCTAATTAAACGATTTTCAATTGAATATCCTGCTTGAATAACTTGAACAACCGTTCCCTCTTCAGCATCAGACTCAATTTGAGCAATTGCTTCATGAAAATTATGATCAAACTTTTCGTTAATTGGATTTATTCTTTTGACTTGGTTCTTTTCTAAAACTTTTAGCAATTCTTTTTCAGTCATCACAATTGCGTCAGCATAATTTTTTACAGATGGACTTTTTTCAATTTCTTCTTTTGGGGCATTTCCACTTGCCAAAAAGAAATTTTCTGCAACTACAACTAAATCAGCAGCAAAATTTGAGATAGCAAATTTTGCAGATTTTTCAAGTTCTTCACGTGATCTTCTTCTGACATTATCAAGTTCTGCCAAAGTGCGTAATAATTTATCATTTAAATCAGTAACTTTAGCTTCTAATTCAGAAATTTTTAGTTCTTTTGAGTCAATTTTTTGCTCTTGCTGCTTATTCTCTTCAGCACTGTTTTGCTGATCTTGAGCTTGATTTTCTGTTTGATTATTTTCTTGCATGACTAAATGTTATTTTTTGTTAGAATTAAATTTTCAAAAAGAAGATATGAATCAGTAATTGAATATTCAAGGGAAGAAATTTCATTGCTTTATTGTTAAGAGTGATTTTTAATTCTAGTAAATACATTTCAAATAAAACTAATTAGTCATGTCAGAAAAAATTATTGAGCAAGCCAATTACTTAGTTCCAATGGTAGTTGAGCAAACCGCTAAAGGTGAAAGATCTTTTGATATTTACTCACGTCTTTTAAAAGAGAGAATTATATTTCTTTCTGGTCCAGTAAATGATCAGGTTTCATCTTTGATTGTAGCGCAATTGCTTTTCCTAGAATCAGAAGACCCAAAAAAAGACATTAACTTTTACATTAATTCACCTGGAGGAATTGTTACATCTGGGTTAGCAATGTACGATACTATGCAATATATTAAACCAGAAGTTTCAACTCTTTGTATAGGGCAAGCTTGTTCTATGGGATCTCTTCTTTTGGCTGCCGGATCTCCCGGAAAAAGATTTTCTTTGCCAAACTCACGCATCATGATTCATCAACCATCTGGCGGATATCAAGGTCAAGCAACTGATATCGAAATTCATGCTCAAGAAACTTTAGCTCTAAAAAGAAGATTGAATGAAATATATGTTAAACATACTGGACAGAAACTTTCAGTAATTGAGAAATCAATGGAACGTGATAATTTTATGTCGCCAGAAAAAGCTAAAGAATTTGGACTTATTGACGCAGTAATTGAAAAAAGAACTTAAACAAAACTTATGACAAAAAAAGATAATCATAGCGAAGAACTTTGCTGCTCTTTTTGCGGTAAAAGCCAAAACGAAGTAAAAAAACTAATTGCTGGTCCTACGGTTTTTATTTGTAACGAGTGTATTAGTCTTTGTGCCGATATTTTACGTGAAGAAAATAAAAAATCTCCATTGGGAAAAGGTGAAAATTCAAAACCAACTCCCAAAGAAATTATCAAGATTTTAAATGATTACGTAATTGGACAAGATCATGCCAAAAAAGCTTTGGCTGTCGCCGTTTACAATCACTACAAAAGAATTTCAGCTGCAACCTCTATAAATTCTGATGGTGTTGAGTTAGGCAAATCAAATATTTTAATGATTGGACCAACTGGTTGTGGAAAAACTTTACTTGCTCAAACTTTGGCAAGATTTTTAGATGTTCCTTTCACAACTGCTGATGCAACCTCTTTGACTGAAGCTGGTTATGTTGGTGATGACGTAGAAAATATAATTGCTCGTCTTTTGCAAGCTGCAAATTATGATATTGAAAAAACTCAGCGTGGAATTGTTTACATCGACGAGATTGACAAAATTGCAAGAAAATCTGAAGAAGGCGCAAGAAGTCGTGATATTTCTGGCGAAGGAGTACAACAAGGTTTGTTAAAAATTATCGAAGGAACGGTGGCTTCAGTTCCAACACAACCTGGCAAAAAAACATCACAACAAGAGTATGTGCAAGTTGATACAAAAAATATTTTATTTATTTGTGCTGGTGCATTTTCAGGACTTGAGAAAATCATTGCTTCGCGTGGCAAAGGTTCTTCGATTGGTTTTGGAGCTGATGTTAGAAGTAAAGATGATCATGATAGAAAAGACATTTTTACCGGAGTTGAGCCTGAAGACCTAATCAAGTTTGGTTTAATTCCAGAAATTGTTGGAAGACTTCCTGTAATTGCTCCTCTTGAAGGATTAACAGAAAAAGATTTGGTCAAAATTTTATCTGAACCAAAAAACTCCATTACAAAGCAATATAAAAAATTGTTCTCACTTGATAAAATTGACTTGGTATTTGAAGAAGATGCCTTAAGTGAAATTGCTAAAAAAGCTCTTGAACGCAAAACAGGAGCCAGAGGTCTAAGAGCAATTGTTGAACATATTTTACTAAATACAATGTTTGAAGTTCCAAGCAAAAACAATGTAAAATCTGTAAAAATATTTAAGGAAGTTATCTCCAAAAATGAAAAGCCAGAAATTGAATATCTTTCAAAAGAAGAAGAGAGAGAAAGAGAAAAATCTTCTGTAGCTGTTGTTGAAAATAAAAGCGAAAAAAGAGCCTAAAGAATTAATTTAAGTTCATAATTTTTTGCGCTTCTTCCTGTCACAAACTAATCAGATATTAATAATAAAGTTGGAAGAAATTTAAAATCTTCCAACCCAATGTCCCATTAATAGGGAAAATAATTGTTGACAATACAATAAACAAAAGGTTAAATGATAGATAGAAATTTTAACAAATTAATTCCTTCATTTATGGATATTCTTTCTATCTTCAACACCTACAAAAATCAAAATAAATGTATTAAACATTTAGAAAAAGTTAGGTGGAATGGAGAAATAAAATGCGTTTATTGTGGCAGTGATAGAATCACTCCTGTTAAATCTGAATTACGCCATAAATGCGGTGCTTGCGGAAAATCATTTAGCGTAACAGTTGGTACAATTTATCACGATACACGCTTACCACTTCAAAAATGGTTCTTAGCAACTGCGATTATTCTTAACGCAAAAAAAGGTATTTCTGCTCGTGAGTTAGCAAGACAAATCAAAGTCAATAAAGACACGGCTTGGAGAATGGAAATGAAAATCCGTGAGGCAATGCAAGATG
Organism: Candidatus Pelagibacterales bacterium; assembly: GCA_016882165.1. Lineage (GTDB taxonomy): Bacteria > Pseudomonadota > Alphaproteobacteria > Rickettsiales > UBA1997 > UBA2645. Next base: position 7,561 of record VHBV01000005.1, on the reverse strand, counting down.
AAGAGCAAAGCAAATTATTCAGCGGAATTGTTGAATGTGATGAGTGCTATATCGGAGGCAAAAAGAAGAAAGGCGACAAGAAAAAAGATGATGATGATAATTTCATTAATCCAAGAGGCAGAGCTACTAACAAGCAAGGGGTGATTGGTGTTGTCGAAAGAGCGACTGGAAGAGTTAAAATTCAGAAGCAAGACAAGTTCAAATTTACCGATATTAAAGCCTTCTTAGAAAAGCATTTAGATTTTGGAAATACTCATCTCTACACAGACGATTTCAAAGGCTACAAACCATTTAGAAAGTTGGTGCAACATTCAACAGTAAATCACTCTTTAGGTGAATACACTAGGGGCGATGTTCACACTAACACGATTGAAGGATTTTGGGGAATTTTTAAGAGAGCGTTTATTGGTTCTTATCACCAACTAAGTAAACAATATTTGGAAAGATATATCAAAGAATGTTGCTTTAAGTACAACAATAGAAATAATCCCAATATGTTCGATTTAATTATTAAAAATTCCGTTACTTTATGAGCGAAGAATTATCACAAATAAAAGAGCCAATAACCTTTGGCAGATACAAATTTTATAAGTTAGGATCAACCACGCTTTCACAATTAAGAACAGAAAAAATAATTAAATCTAACTTTACAGCCGATATATCTAATAAAAAACCAGATGGAGTTTTAATTTTGTCTGGTGGTAGTGTTAAAGCTATTGTAGAGTATAAACAACCTAAAGAGCTTAATTCCAAGAAGTTGATTGAAAAAGCGATAAATCAAGAAATTGAAGTTGCAAAACAACTCTGTAAAATTCTCATAATAACAGATGGCAAGAATAGTTATTGGATAAATCCATTAAATGGCGAAGAAATAATTAATGAAAATAACCAAAAAATAAACTTTGTATTTGATTTAAAAAAAGACTTTACAAAAGAAGAAATAAAGCATTTTGAATCTTTGGTTGATAAAATAGATCATTCAATATCTCAAACCAACAATAAGATTTTTACACCAGAAATTATTGATCCTTCTGGGTTGGCAAAAACACTATGGCAAAAAATCTATATTAACACAGGAAAAGAGCCAACTAAATGTCTTTATAATGTGGTTGAACTTTTTGTATTTAAATTTCTTAGCGATATAGGAGCTTTGAATGAGAGAAGAGATTTTAATGCCGTCTATAGTATTATAAGTATTAATAAAAAATCCGTTCAATTGCACCAAGAAGCCCTAGAGAGATATTCCGAAATAAGAACAGAAATAAAAAAGCTCTTTCCCGCAGATGAATCTGGGGACAAAACCACCATTATAAATGGAACAATATTTGTTAATGAGCTTGGTAAGGCAAATTTACCACAAGCTAGTCTTTTTGCGGAAGTTTTAGAGCATCTACAAGAATATGATAATTCTTACGGCTCTTTCAAATATATAAAGAGAGAGTTTAAAACCAGATTATATGAGACTTTTTTAAGGCAGGGAGCTGGGATTAAAACGCTTGGTCAATTTTTTACACCAAGAAATGTTGTTCAAGCAATGGTTAGGATGTCAAAAGCAAATACATTGGGGGAGAATAGTAGAATTTGCGACCCTTTCTGCGGTGTTGGAGGATTTCTTCTTGAAACTATAGTTGAAAATCCAAATATTTTAAGGGAATTTGAGCCAAAGAATGGCATTGTATCACCAAATATTACACTAGTTGGTTATGACAGGGGAGATGATGAAAAAGACCAAGAAAGAACAATAATTTTAGCAAAAGCTAATATGTTGATCTATCTTTCTGATTTATTGGTAAAATATAATAATGATTCATATTTAAAAGCCTTTGCCACTGGTGCATTTAACAAAGTATTTAAATTGATAAAAACCAATTTAGGAACATTAGGGCTTAATAATGAAGAAAAATTTGATCTAATACTTACTAACCCTCCTTACATAACTAGCGGATCTGCTTCAATTAAAAAACAAATAGAGCTTGAGAATCTGAGTGGTTGTTATGCTGCTGGCGGTCGTGGCATAGAATCCCTTTCTATTGAATGGATAATAAATAATTTAAAAGAAGGTGGTGAAGCATTAGTAATTGTGCCAGATGGATTGCTGAATCAAAAAACTATGATCGATTTTCTTTTTAAAAAATGCAATATTCTTGGTATAGTATCACTTCCTGTTAGAACGTTTTATTCAACACCCAAAAAAACTTATATACTGATATTCAGGAAAAAATTTGAAAATGAATTAATTCAAACAACTCCCGTTTTTACCTATCTTGTAAGCGAAATAGGTGAGTCAAGAGACTCTAAGCGATTTCCGATTAAAGAGAACGATTTAGATGAGCTTTTATCTTTTTATAATCAATTCAAGGGTTCTCCATCCACATTCAAGAGCCTATCTAAGAGATGTAAGATTTATAATATAGAAGAAATAAAGCAAAAACCAAATTTAATGGTTGATAGATTTTGGACAGAAGATGAAAAAAAAGAGCTTGGAATAGAAGATGAAACCGTAGAAATGACAGAAGATGAATTTTTTGGCGCGGTTGATAAAATGTTTCAAGAAATAAATTCTTTTAAAGACTATGAAAAATTTTAAAGAAATTGAATTAAAAGAAATTTTTGACTTTCCTCCAATTTCTGGACTTACTATGTTACAAGGTATCGGGAATACTGGAAATATCCCAATATACGGCGGAAGAAAAACAGCAACCCCTATAGGATATGTATCTGATAATATTGATGGGATTAAATATTTTCAGAATTGTTTGGCTTGGAATAGAAATGGCTCCGCTGGATATGTTTTTTTTCATAATCATAAGTTTGCCGTAAGCGATGATCATAGGCCGATGATCTTAAAAGACTTTTATAAAAATAATCTTGATTTGGAGTATTTAAGGTTTGAAATACAAAAAACATTATTTGCAATGGGTTTTAGTTGGTCAAAGAAAGTTGGTAAGGAAGTTATGGAATCGGTATTTATTGAAATTCCATTCAAAGAAAATGAATTTGATCTACAAAAACAAAGAGAAATAGCGAATAGATATAAAAATATAGCGAAGATACAAAATAAATTTGATGAGTATCATAAGCTCTTAAAAAACATCAATGTAGTTATTGACGAGGAAGGAAATATAAAAGAAATTGAGTTGGGTGATAAAAATAAATTTGACCTATCGATAGGAAAAAGAGTTTTAAAAAAAGATATTCAAAAATTTGGCAATCCAATATATAGTTCAAATGTTCTAAAGCCATTTGGAAATAGCAATAATATAGATGCTGTTAAGTTTAATAATCCTGTATTAATATGGGGAATTGATGGTATTTTTGAGTGGAATATAATTCCAGCCAACACAAAATTTATTCCTACAGACCATTGTGGTATTCTAAACATTAAAGACAAAAATATACATCCAGAATATTTATTGTATGAATTAAGAGCAACCAAATCAAGATACGGATTTGACAGGACTTTTAGGGCATCTTTGGAAAATATAATTAATGTCTCTGCAAGAATACCAATAGGAAAAAATTGTGTTTTTGATTTAGAAAAGCAGAAAAAAATAGCTAGCAGGTATAAAAAAATAGAAATAATCCAAAATCATTTAATAGAAAATTTTTATTTTTTCAAAAAATATAGTGTCAATATTGATTTATAATCTTTCCCTATTAATGGGACATTGGGATCTTCCAACTTTATTTTTTTGGCACATCAAAAGAGAAAAATTACTTCTTAATTATTATTTCCAAAGCATGCAAACCTCTTTCAAACTCAATTTTTAAGAGCTGATTTATTTTACGGTGAGCATTAACTAAGCTTAATGTTTCTAATTCTTGAGCTGCAATACTAATTGCAAAATGAGTTTCCCCACTACCATTATCACCTAAATGACCTTTGTGAAGATAAGAATTATTTTTAACTTCTAAAAATTTTATATTTAGATTTTTTCTAAGAGTTTCTATTATTCTTTCTTCCATTATTGTTTTTTTAAATTGTTAATAACTTTGTTAATAAGTTGTTAATAAGAATATTGTTATTAACAAAAATAAAGTTTATCAAAAAGTTATTAAAGTTTTTAACATTTTCTTAACAATATTAAAAGTTGTTAATAAAAATAAATTTTTAATTTCTTTTTGTTAATAACTTAACAAAACTTAGATTATCAAGGTTTTTAAGATTTTAAATTTGTTAATAACTTTGTTAATAACTTAAATTAACTAATTAACAGCACTATCATTAATAATAAAAATAAATGAAAAAATTAATTAATATAATCCAAAATAAAAATTCTGAAAAAAACCCACCAATATGGATAATGAGACAAGCAGGAAGATATTTACCAGAATATCGTGAGGTTAGATCAAATGTAAAAAACTTTTTAGAACTTTGTTATACACCAAAATTAGCAAGTGAAGTAACTTTACAACCAATTCGTAGATTTGGTTTAGATGCAGCAATTATTTTTTCTGATATTTTAGTAATTCCTGATGCTTTAGGCATAAAAGTAGATTTTGTAAAAAATGAAGGTCCAAAATTACAGAAAATCTCAACAATTGAAGATCTGAAGAAATTTAAGATAGACAATATTAAATCACATTTAAACCCTGTTTTTGAAGCTTTAGAACTGACAAAATCACAATTAGATGACAGTACAGCTTTAATTGGTTTTGCAGGAGCTCCTTGGACTCTTGCTTGTTATATGATCGAAGGAGGAGGATCGAAAAATTTTGAGTCTGTTCGTATTAAAGCAATTCAAGATCCTGAATTTTTTTCTCAATTAATTGAGATCCTAATAAATAGTATAATTGAATATTTATCTCTTAAAATTAAAGCAGGTGCCGATGTAGTTAAACTTTTTGACTCTTGGGCGGGAGTTTTGCCTTCTTCAGAAATTCAAAAATGGGTTATTAATCCAGCAAAAAAAATTGTTTCAGAACTAAAAAAATTACATCCAGAAGTTCCTGTAATTTGTTTTCCACGTGGAATTGGTATGAATTACTTAGAATTTAAAAAACAAGTTCCTTGCGATGTTATTGCTTTAGACCAAACGGTTGAAAGAAATTGGGCCAAAAAGAATTTGCAACAAGATTGTGAAGCGGTTTTACAAGGAAATTTGGATAATATTCTTTTGGCTTTTGGTTCAAAAAAAGAAATAGAAAAAGAAGTTTTAGATATTTTGGAAAAGTTTGGTGATAAACCTTTTATTTTCAATTTGGGTCATGGAATTATACCTCAAACACCAATTGAAAATGTAGAATTTATTTTAGATTTGATAAGAAAGTAATTTTCTATCAGTTTTACTTTATAGGGTAATTATAAGTTATCTTCAGTATTTTTTATAGCATCTACAGTGCCAATATGAAAATACTTACCTTTTAATTCTATGCCTTTAATTCTGTGTAATAAACCACTTTCTCCAACAGCTGAGCGGTAAAAATGTGACATAGAAAAACATTTTTTAGGTGGGTTTTTTAATATTTTAGGATTGATAATTTGTAAACCAACAAAAGCATGAGTCATTGCAGTTTCTGGAAATTTATATAAGTTTCCGGATATCAAATTAAAATCTCCACCTCCAAAAGAATTCCCTTCATATCCAAAATAATCATCTTTTTTTATAAGACCTAAAAGAATATCACATTCTTGTGATTTCCAGTTTTTACATAAAAGTTCTATGTCTGAAATGGAATTTTCTTGCCACAAAATATCTCCATTTATTGTTAAGAGAGGTTCATTAAGATTTATTTTATCAGATGCAAAAACAAGACCACCACCAGTTTCAATTTTTTCAACTTCATGAGAAAAAATTATTTTTGAGTTATTTAACTTTTTTATGTGTTCTTCAATTTGTTCTGCTAAATAAAATCCATTTATTATAATTTTTTTGATATCAGAAATTTTGTCTAATTTTTCAATTGAGTAATCAATAATTGATTTGTTTTTTATTTTTACTAAAGGCTTTGGAATAGAGTCAGTTAAAGGACGCATGCGTTCACCTCTTCCTGCTGCAAAAATAAAAGCTTGTGAAATTTTAGTCATAATTAATGTTGATTAATTTCCATCTCTCCAATGAAGTAACAAAGTAGGGTTGCAGGAATTTTTAGAATTTGAGTATTTTCCAATTTATCAGATTTTATAATTTTAAAATCATTGCAAGATTTTGTTATTATATAACCTCTATTAACATTTTTTTCTGCACAAAACTCAAACAAACCTTTGCAATCAGAAGAAGAGTCATTCCTGTATTTTACCTCAAATGGTATAATTTCCCCTAAAACTTCTGCAACTAAGTCAACTTCTAATCCTTTTTTATTTTGCCAATAGCTAAATTTTATATTTTGGGAATAATATCTAGCAACAAGGTGTTTTAAAACAGCTGATTCGGCACAAATTCCTAAAAGTTGAGGATTATCAATTACTGTTTTTCCTTTTAACATTACGGAAGGTGATATTGCAGGATCAGATAAATAAATTTTATTTTTTCCTCTTGTAACTTCTTTTCCATAACCAAATCTTTTTAGTTTATAAATTAGATTTGATGCTTCAAAAAGTTCTAAAAACTTTTCAACTGTGGGTCTTTTTATTTCCAAGTTACTACATAAAGAATTTATGTCTAAAATAAGACCATCATGCAAACAGAGATAGAGAAAAGTTTGTTCCAATTCTAGGACTTTTCTAACCCCAAACATTGCAGTCATGTCTCTTTTTAAAACCTTATCAACTATATCTTCCCTTAATTTTTGTGCTTGGTTAACGTTATCTATTAATATTGTTTGAGGAAAACCACCTCTTAATAGATAGTCATGAAAAGGTAAAATGTAGGAAGCGGCATTTTCGCTAACAAAATCTAATTTTCTTTGATCCCAATCAAAAATTTCTTTTAGTGATTTTATTTTTGGAAGTTCTGGAAGATTAAGCTTTTTTAGTTTGGTATATTCGTAAAAAGAAAATGTTGTTAATTTTATGGTATGCCATCTGCCCACACCAGATTCTTGATCTGATTGTAATATTGGAGTTGCCGATCCTGTAAAAATAATTCTTCTTTGTTTGTTAAAATCAATTTGATGTTTTATCCAAGTTCCCCAATTTGGTATAAATTGAGCCTCGTCTAAAAAAATATATTCTATTCCTTCCAATTTTTCTATTCTTTGCCTCCAAGCTTTAAGAGACTCGTCAATTCCTGCTAATTTTACAATTGGATGATCAAAAGTTGCATAAAAAATGTTATTTGATGGAACGCCAGATTCTAATAATTTTTTAATGGTTTGCATTATTAGAGTGGTTTTTCCAATTTGCCTTGCCCCTGAAATAAAAGTTGCGCGGTGGACTGGAGGAGTTGAAATCCATTTATAAATCTCATTAAATTGTGCTCTTGTCCAATCTGGTAAATCCGAAATTTTGTCACCTCGCCACCAAGGGTTAAATTCAGCTAAAATTAAAGATAATTCTTCTTTTTCTATTCTCATTTTTGTAATATTTTAACTATTTAAATGTTTTAGTAAAAGTATACTTTTATTAAAGTAGTATTTTAGTTATAATATACCAAACTAAATATCTATTGATATTTTAAAA
>VHBV01000004.1 GCA_016882165.1 Candidatus Pelagibacterales bacterium | reverse complement strand
TCTAAAGCACCAACACCAGAATTATATTCCTTCAACACTTCCAAAATCTTAGCTTCGCTATAATGATTTTTACTCATAATTTTACTCCAATTTAGAATTATTAAATGATTAGTTTTAATAATTAGGCTTACGCCTAATTTAAAACTAATCGCCTAAAAAGTCTCCACTGAAGTGGCGGTGATTTCGGGGGCTAGGTCACATCCCAATCCACAATATAAGTACATTGTTCATAGCCGTCCCACCAACCAGTGTTGTAGTCTGGACTTTTTTGCATTCTTAAAAAATCATATTTTTTTTCATTGATGTCAGATAGCAAACCTTTGGTAACAACGTCCCAAGACGATCCGCAGCCATCTTTAAAACCTTTCCCATATTCACTTTCAGTTGATGGAAAATTTCTAACTCCTGATAGCGGACGAGGCTTGGCACCCCAATTCCAGCTTGGTGGCATAGGCTCGGCCATCATCCAGCACGAGCTAGTAAAAAACATTAAAGTTAGTAAAAGTAATTTTTTTATCATCTAGCAATAACTTGTAAAATTTCAGACATTTCTTTTTTAAGATTTTTTAAGCTATATTTGTTTTCAAGCTTTTCAAAAGCTTTTTTAGTTATTTTTTCATAAACTTCTAAACTTTTTAAAACAAGTTCAATCTTTGCTGCAAGATCTTTTTCATCTTCATTATTAAATAATAATCCATCTTCACCATTTTCAATTAGCAATTTTCCTCCATCTGTGTTTGATGAAATTACCAGAGTTGAATGCAAAAAACCCTCAAGAATCACTAAACCAAAAGGCTCTTCTCGTGATGGAACACAAAAAATATCAACATCTTTGAAGAAATTCGGTTTATTTTTCACCACTCCAACAAAATCGCATTTTTCTAAAATATTATTTTTATCAGCAATATTTTTTAAAGTTTGCAAATTATAATTACCAGGCACTTCAAAACCACCAATCTTCAATCTAAAATCATAATTTCTTTGAGCTAAAATTCCAGATGCCTTAATTAAAAGATCAAAACCTTTTCTATGTTCAATTCTACCATAAATGCCAATTACTGGCGCATTTTTTACAGATTTTTTAATAAAAGGTAAGTTAACATCTATAACATTTGGTAAAATAAATGATTTATTAGAATTAAAACCAGCTTTTACAACCAAATCATTTATTTCTTTATTGATATTTATTATATAATCGCAATTTAAAGACTTTGAAAAACTAATTCCGTGATTTACAGCAACCGATTTTGCTTTTGTTAAACCAATTTTATTAAAAAACCGCAAAAACTTCATCCAACTCATTAAACGATTAGAATGACAGATTATTATGTCCGGTTTAAATAAAATGACTATCTTTAAAAGATTAAAAAAATCACCAATTTGGCTTTTATTTTTCAGTTTAAAAATTTCTTTAACCTCTAAAAAATCATATTCACAATTTTTGTTTTCTGAAATCAGTAAACCAACTTTATGCCCAGATTCTAAAAGAACTTGGGTATAATTCCGAAAAACTTGATCAACACCACCAACATTTTGCGCACGAATTGCATTTATAATTCTCATAATGTAAGATTAAATTCCGTATTGGATTTTTTTATAAAAAATAATGAAAAACCTTTAAAACATGAAAAATATTTTTTCACCACTAACAATTTACTACAAAAAACCTCTTAATTTTAAAGAAAATAATTCTCAATTCAAAATATTTGAAAATCTTATTCCAGATAATTACTTTGAACCAAAACTTTACTTACTAAAAAATGTCAGAGTTGCAACCAATAGTGTTGTTTTTAATTACTTTAAAATTTATCGAGAAAGTTGTATTAATATCACCAATTACAATCTTTACAAAAAAGGCTACAAATTCTTTATAAAATTTATTTTCCCAAAAATTAATTTCAGTAAAAAAAGGTTTATCTTAATTACCGACGAGTGGACCAGCAACTACTATCATTGGCACATCTTCGCTTTATCAAAGTTACTAATTCTGCAGGAAAAAAACTTTACTGATAATTCTTTGTTAGTTTTGCCCAAAAAATATAAAAAATATAAATTTGTTTTACCAACTCTTGAAAAAATGGGAATTTCTAGAGAAAAAATTGTATTTCTTCCCAGAAAATCAAACATAAAAGTTAAAGAGCTGGCTTTAATTGAAACGTCGCAACAAAACCCTATCGCTTTTAACAAATTAAGAGAAGTTCTAACAAGAAATATTAAAAAAACCAATTTTGACTTTGGTGAAAAGATATATATTTCACGTCAGAACCAAGTTTTACGATTTGTTGAAAATGAAGAAGAACTTACTGAAATTCTTGAAAAATATGGTTTTAAAAAAGTGGTTATTGATAATTTTTCTTATGATGAACAAATTGCAATTAGTGCAAAAGCAAAATATTTAATAAGTCCACATGAAGCTGGATTAACTAATATTTTATTCATGAAAGAAAATAGTTATTTATTAGAAATGGCAACAAAACCTCACGATAATAAATTGCTTACTGATTACTACAAACTATCTTCGATATTAAATATAAACTACTTATATCAAGAATGTGAAGTTGGTGAAAACAGCAAAGTAAAAGATTTTCACCATGGAAGCTTAGTTGTTGATTTAAAAAAATTAGAAGAAAACTTAAATTTAATGTTTGAACATGGAAACAATCATTCTAAATGATCGCTCTATTATTGAAATATCTGGAGAAGAACGTAAAAAATTCTTGCAAGGCTTAATAACTAATAATGTTGAAAAAGTAAACTCAACAAATTTGCTTTACAGCGTTATGCTGTCGCCTCAAGGAAAATTTTTATATGATTTCTTTATTTTTGAAAGTAACGAAACTCTTTTTCTTGATTGTTTTTCAGCAAGAAGAGACGAAATTATCAAAAAATTGAATTTTTATAAATTGCGTTCAAAAGTTGTAATTCTGAAAAATGATGAATTAAAAGTTGCACAAAATTTGGAAGGTGATGAAAGCAAAGTAAATTTCATTTTCAATGATCCTCGCCATAAATCTTTGGGAAAAAGAATTTATTTTAAAAACCTAACTTCTGATTTTTCAGCAGAAAGATTAAATTACGATTTTGTTAGAATAAGTAATAAAATTGCCGAAAGTGAACTTGATTTAACTTTTGATAAATCATTTATTTTGGAATTTAATTTTGACAATTTAAATGCAATTGACTACGAAAAAGGCTGTTATGTTGGACAAGAATTAACCGCCAGAACTCATTATAGAGGAGAAATTCGTAAAAAACTTTGCCACATCACAATAGAAAATTTGGCAGAAGTTGAAAAAAATCAGGAAATTTCTTGCGAAGGAAAATCTGTTGGAATAGTTTTGTCTTCGTTGTTTTATCAAAATAAACTGCATGCTTTGGCTTTAATCAGGTTGGAAAATTTTGCAGAAAATATTGATAAATTAGAATTAGAAAAAAATAAGGTAAGTATCGTTTTATAGCAAGTTCTGTCATCCTGAACATAAGTGAAGGATGACAGGATTTTAGCCGCAGAGTCTAACTCCTGAGATCCTTCACTCATGTTCAGGATGACAGTGTGTTGTGATAAAATAAGTAATTATCAAAACAAAATTAGCATAATCAGTTAATGCAAATCTATTTACCAATTGCCGAAATTCCAGTAAATATCATATTAATTTTGCTGCTCGGTCTTTTGACTGGCTTTTTGGCAGGAATGTTTGGTATTGGTGGTGGTTTCTTAGCAACACCATTTTTGATGTTTATTGGAATTCCTCCAGCAATTGCAGTTTCAACCTCAGCAAACCAAATTATTGCATCTTCTGTTTCTGGACTTTTAGCCAACTTAAAGCGTGGCAATGTTGATATTAGGATGGGAATTTTTCTAGTAATTGGAGGTTTTATTGGTTCAACTTTAGGTGTATCAATATTCCGCTTCTTACAAAAGACTGGCCATATTGACATTGTTATCAATATTGTCTATGTGGTTTTTTTGGGTTCAATCAGTATAATAATGCTAATTGATGGCATCAAAACAATCACGGCCAAAAAATATAATATTATTTGGGAAAAGAAGCAAAATTCTAAAATGGAAAAGTTTTTAGAACATTTAGATAAATGGCCTTGGCAAATATATTTCCCAAAATCTGAAATATCAGTTAGCGTTTTTATTCCCATAATTTTAAGTATTGGAATTGGAATTTTAGTTGCTTTGATGGGAATTGGTGGTGGCTTTATTATGATTCCTGCAATGATTTATATATTACGAATGCCATCTACAGTAGTTGTGGGCACTTCGCTTTTTCAAATAATTTTTATTGCCAGTAACTCAACTTTCTTACAAGCTGTTACTAATAACAATGTTGATATAGTTTTAGGATTCTTGATGATTATAAGCTCTTCAATTGGTGCGCAACTTGGAACAAGATCAGGAACAAAAGTTGATGCTGATAGCATGAGATCTTTCTTGGCTTTACTGATTTTTCTTGTTTGTGCTAAAATGTTTTTAAGCTTATTTACCTCGCCTAGCGAACTATTCTTGATCGAGGCACTTAAACAATGATAAAAAATTCGACACTATTTATTCTTCTATTTTTAACGCTTTTTGCAGCTAATCAAAAATCAGAAGCAAGACCTATAATTTCTGGAATCTCAACAAACGAAATAAATATTGATACAAAATTTAATGGCACCGAAATCTTACTATTTGGCGCCAAAGGCGATGCTGGAGACATTCTAATTGCAGTTCGAGGACCTAAAAAGAACTTTTTAATTACTAAAAAAGAAAAATTTTTAGGAATTTGGCATAATGGCAACAGAGTAAAATTAAAAAACTCTTACAGCTACTACTCTTTCTTCTCAAATTCTGGTGACAAAATACTTGAAAATGATATAGCCAAAGATTTGGAGTTAGGAGGAAAGAACTTGAAGTTTTACGTATCTGGAAATGAAGAATCACGTAAGAATAAAAATGAATTTGAAATGGAATTTGTCTCAAATCTTGAGCAACAAAAACTATATTCTATAAATGGCAATGTAATTGATTTTTTAGATGAAAGCTTATTCAAAGTGATACTAAAATTTCCTAAAAATATTGCTCGCGGTATCTATAATGTTGAAATTTATCTGCTTGACGATAATAACCTTGTCTCGTTCCAAACAATTCCTATTTACGTAAACCAAGTTGGTTTTAGCGCTCAAATACTTGACTTTGCTTATCAAGAGCCATTTTTATACGGTTTGCTATCTGTTATAATTGCACTTGTAGTTGGTTGGCTTGCAAATTACTTGTTTGCACGATTTGTAGGAAAATAAACAATTTAAAAACTTTTAACTTAATTAATTTAAAAAATATGGATCATATCCCAACAATATTAACATGTGTTGACACTACTAATCCATCTATTACTGCTCTTAGATATGCTTGCTATAGAGCAAAAAAGCTTGGCTTTTCTTTACAAGTTTTAGCTGTTATGGAAAACTCACATAAAAATATGTTGTTTGGTTCAAAAGCAATTTCACAAGACAAGAAAAAGCATATCGAAAAGCATTTACAAAAACTTTTAGAAGATATTCATAAAGAGATCAAAATTGTTCCTGCTGTATCAATAAGAGAAGGCGATATTGCAAGCGAGATTGCTCGAGAAATAAGATCAATTCCAAATTGTGTTACACTATTTTTAGGAAAATCTTATAATCCTTTGAGTGATAACACAGTGCTTCCAAAAATTATACAAAAAATTGGTGATAAAATAAAAATCCCCGTAACAGTAATTCCAGAAAATTTAAGCGAAGACTATTTTAAAGCCTTAACTTAGAAAAAGTTTAAGAATCAAATGCAAATTTTTCGCTCATTTTTTACAATTTCGTTTTTCATTTCATTATCGCGAATCTTAGGATTTATTCGAGATATGCTAATTGCAAGATTTATTGGAGTTAGTGTAATTTCCGATGCTTTTTTTGCTGCATTTCGTTTACCAAATTTCTTTCGCAGAGTTTTTGCCGAGGGTGCTTTTAACTCAGCTTTTGTACCAATTTTTGTAGAAAAATTACAAGATAGCAAAGAAGAAAGATCAGACTTAACTTTTGTTCGCAATATTTTCTCTCTATTATTTTTTGCACTATTAATTTTCACTATAATTTTCCAAATTTTCATGCCTTTATTCATGAAAATTTTATTCCCCGGATTCTTCAATGATCCAGAAAAATCAAACCTTTTGATTAGCTTTTCTAGAATTACAATATTCTACCTAATTTTTATATCTCTTGTTTCTCTATTCTCTGGAATTTTAAATTCACTAAATAAATTTGCAGTTCCAGCTTCATCTCCAATAATTCTTAATAGTACTTTGATTTTTTCAATTTTTGTTTTTTCTAAATTTAACGAGAATTATGGATACGCACTTTCTTGGGGTGTTTTCTTAGCAGGCATTTTACAATTTTTGTGGCTTTTCTTTTTTACTTTTAAGTCTGGATTCTTACTTTATCCAAAAATTCCTGTTTTTAACAAAGACATCAAAAAGTTTTTTAGAAAATTATTGCCAGGAATTGTTGGTGCAAATGTAATGCAAATCAATCTTTTACTTGATTCTATCTTCGCCAGTATGATTACTGGTGCAGTCTCTTATCTTTACTATGCTGATCGTATAAATCAACTGCCACTAGCCATGATAGGAATTGCGATTGGAATTGCTTTACTTCCAACCCTTTCACGCAAAATTAAATCTGGAGAAAACGAACAAGCAATTAAGTTACAAAATGCTGCTCTAGAAGTTGGCCTAATTCTTGTAATTCCAGCAACACTTGCCCTAACATGCCTTGCTTACCCAATTATATCATCTTTATTTGAACGCGGAGCCTTCACTTCAGATCAAAGTCTTAATGTTGCTAGAGCTTTAATGTTCTATTCATTCGGTCTTCCAGCTTATGTTTTAGTGAAAGTTATGGAACCAGCTTTCTTTTCCCGCGGAAATACAAGAAGTCCAATGAATATTGCTATATTATGTTTGATAAGCAATGGAGTACTAAACGTTATTTTCTACTTCAGCAATCTAGGTTTTGTTGGAATTATTCTTGCTTCCATAATTTCATCTTATTTGAACCTAACACTGCTTATAACAACATTAATCAAGAAGAATAATTTTTACTTTGAGAGAGGATTCTTAAAAAAATTATTACTTATCTTAATTCCATCCCTATTAATGGCAGACTCTTTAATTATGATGCGTCTTTACTTCGATAATGAAGATAGTCTAAATAAAGTTATAGAACTAATAATTATGGTTAGTTCAGGAATTGCAGTTTATGCAATTGCTTCTTATTTTTCAGGAAGTCTGGATATTTTGATAAAATCTCGCATGTTCAAGAAAAAAAGAGATAATTGAAAGATATTGTCATCCTGAGCGTTAGCGAAGGATCTCATGATTTAGAGCTCTTAAGTACAAACTCATGAGATCCTTCGCTAACGCTCAGCATGACAGCTTTTTGTAAGGTATAATTAAAAAATTACAAAAAATAAGCATCATGGGCTCAGAAAATAATTTACAATGTCGTTTTTTTAATGAATGCGGCGGATGTGATTTTCTAGATTTATCCACAAAAGATTATCAAAACCTAAAAATTAAATTCTTAGAAGAAATTTTTGCAAAAAACAAAATCCAGATTCATTCTAATATAGAATATAATTGGTTTGGCAAAGGAAAACGTCGTAAAATTACTCTGCAAGTAAATAAACAAAATAAAATTGGTTTTTTTGCAAAAAAAAGTCACGTAATTGTTGAAATTGATGAGTGCATCATTTCTGAGGAAAAGATTTCAAAACTAATTATTCCTCTTAAAAATCTTTTAAATTCTGTTGCTCAAAACATTATTAATCAAATTACCATAACATCTTTTGACAGTGGTATAGATTTGATTTTTAGTTGTCAGAAAGATTCGGATTTTTCGTTTGAAAATAAAATAGTTCTCTTTGCCAAAGAAAATAAACTAAACGCTTCAATTCAAAACAAAAATGGTCTAACACCACTTTTTATTTCTCACAAAAATCAAATATTTTATTCAGATTTTAAAATTGATCTAGCTTCAAATATTTTTATCCAAGCAACAAAAAATGGATTGGAAAAAATACTAGAATTAATTGACGAACAAATTTCTGGAAAAAATAATATAGCGGATATTTATTCTGGATTTGGAGCTTACACATTTTCTATAGCACAAAAATCGCAAGTTACAGCATTTGAGGGAAGCGAAAAAATGATAGAATTAATCAAAAAAAATACTGCTAAAAACTCTTTAAATAATAACATAAAATTCATCAATAGAGATTTGTTTAGCAATCCATTAGAATCAAAGGAATTAAATAAATTTGATTTAGCAATAATTAACCCTCCACGTAATGGAGCAACTCCGCAAATTGAAGAAATTGCAAAATCAAAACTTAATCATATTATTTATGTTTCTTGCAATCCAATCACCTTTACTTTTGATGCCAAAATTCTAGTTAATTCTGGCTTTAAAATTACAAAAATGAATGCTCTTGATCAATTTTATGGCAGCAAACATTTAGAACTTGTAGCAATCTTAAAAAGATAAAGAAATGACAAAATCAGTAAAAAACAATTCTTTAAAAAATACTCCAACTTGGAACTTATCTGACTTTTACAGCAGCATAAAAGATAAAAAAATTGACAGCGATCTTAACAAAATAAGTGTTGAAGCAAGTAATTTTGCTAAAAAATTTACAAAAAAAATTACAAAACTAAATGCCAAACAACTTACTGAAGCAATAAAAGAATATGAGAAAATATGTGAGTTAATAGGCAAAGTTTCCAGCTACTCTTATCTAATTTACGCAAGCGATCTTTCCAATTCTGACAACTTATCATTTTATCAAAATATCAGCGAGAAAATTAGCGAATATGAATCTCTTTTGGTTTTTTTCAGCCTTGAAATTAACGATATTGAAGAAAAAACTTTAAATAAATTTTACAAAGAAAATTCAACATTAAAAAGTTATTATCCATTTATCAGAGACGTTAGAGCTTTCAAACAACATCAACTAAGCTGCGAATTAGAAAAATTTTCTTTAGAAAAAAACTCATCCGGAAGAGCTGCTTGGATTAGACTTTTTGATGAAACAGTTAATAATCTAAAATTTACCTACCGCAAAAAAACATTAAATTCACAAGAAATTTTTGACCTTTTAAGTAATAATGATGAAAAAATAAGAAAAGATGCTGCGAAAGCTATTGGCAAAACATTTGGAGATAACGCCAAAATTTTTGCTTATATTACAAATGTTCTAGCGAAAGAAAAATCAGTTGAAGATCAATGGCGTAATTTCAAGAATCCTATTTCTTCACGCAACTTAAGTAATTTTGTTGAAGATGAAGTTGTGGATACTTTGGTTTTAAAAGTAAAAGAAAATTATAAGAATATTTCACATCGTTACTATAAAATTAAAGCCAAAATTTTAGGCAAAAAAACTCTAAACTATTGGGATCGCAATGCCCCTTTAAGTAAGGAAGAAAATAAGTTAATTTCTTGGAATGAAGCAAAAAAGATTGTACTATCAGCTTATGAAGAATTTGATCCAAGAATGTCAAAAATTGGAAAAGAATTTTTTGATAAAAATTGGATTGATGCTCAAGTTAGAAACGGCAAAGATTCTGGAGCTTTTTCTCATTCAACCGTTCCCTCAATTCATCCTTATATTTTAATGAATTATCAGGGAAAAGTGCGTGACGTTATGACTCTTGCTCACGAACTTGGACATGGAATTCATCAGTATTTAGCAAAAAAACAAGGGGCTTTAATGTGCTCAACACCTCTTACTTTAGCAGAGACAGCCTCTGTTTTTGGAGAACAACTAACATTTCAAAAGATATTAAAAAACGAAAAAGATTCACAAAAAAGAAAAATCATTATTGCCAATAAAGTTGAAGATATGATTAACACAGCAGTTAGACAAATTGCTTTTCTAGAATTTGAGAAAAAAATTCATAACGAACGTAAGAAAGGAGAGATCTCTTTAGACAAAATTTGTCAGTTCTGGATGGAAGTTCAAAAAGAAAGTTTGGGTTCAGCTTTTAAGTTTGATGAAGAATATAAGTTTTTTTGGAGCTATATCCCTCATTTCATTCACTCACCATTTTATGTTTACTCTTATGCTTTTGGAGATTGTCTAGTGAACTCACTTTACGGAGTTTACAAAAACAAAAAAGTTAAGAATTTTGAACAAAAATATTTTGAAATGCTTGAATTTGGAGGAACAAAACACCATAAAGAAATGCTTGAACCTTTTGGATTAAATGCCAATGATCCAGAATTCTGGCAATCCGGCTTAAACGTTATTATTGAATATATAAATCAACTAGAAAAATAAATGTTAGACATATCACACGCTTCACTTTTGTTTGAGCTTTTATATAGCAAAGTTGATGGATATTCCGTATCTCATGATGCAAGAAAAGCAGTGAATTTGGAATCAAATTCTGACTTACTTTATGGCGAACTACCTTTCATTACTTGCAATGGAATTTTTAAAAGAGCTAATGCAAAACCAGATGGAGTTTTAATTGATTTAGGATCTGGAACTGGAAGAGTTATTATTTCGGCATTATTACTTTGTGACTTTAAAAAAGTTGTTGGAGTAGAACTTTTAAAAGGCTTACACGACAAAGCCTGCGAAATAAAAGAACATTTCGAAAATACCGTTTCTCACCAAATTGAAGATCACTTGGAAAACAGAACTATAGAACTGCTAAATAAAAATATGTTTGATGTTGATTTAAGCGAGGCAGATTTAGTATTTATGAATCACCCTTTTAAAGATCGGGAATTATTCAAAATGATTGAACAAAAACTAGCAAAGGAACTAAAACCAAAAGCAAAAATAGTAACAATAATTCGAGCTCTTGAACACAATAGATTAAAAGTTGTAGATGAAGCAAAATATGACTTCAGTTGGGGTCAATCTACTGCTTTCTTTCATGAAGTAAAATAACTACTGAGAAGCTTCATCAATTATTTTCAACAATTCTTTTTTGTCTAAAATTTCTTTAGTCACAATTCCATTCTTAGCGTTTGATCCGTAAACTACGTTAAATGGAATTGCAAAACGATTATGAGACTTTAAAAAATCAACAATTTCTTTATCCGGTTTTGTAATATCTCCACGCATTGCAACCACGTTATTTTGGGTCAGTTTTTTAACTACTTTTGGATCCTCCAAAACTCTTTTTTTATTTAATTTACAAGTTAGACACCAGTCAGCTGTAACGTCTACAACCACTACTTTTCCTTCACTAACCATTTGATACAACAATTTTTCGTCAAACTTTATCCAATTTTTATTACTAACTAATAATCTTTTTTTAGCCATTTGGCCTGCTCCAATCGATGGAATAGCAAGACTTGTAGCAATTATGAAGAAAATTGTTAAAAATTTCAGAATTTTACTTCTTATTTCAATTGCAGCCAATAACAAAATTGATAACGATGTTACTATAACTGCTGGCATTAAACCGATATTGTGATTTAAAACATATGTTAACCACAATACAGTTATAACTAAAAATAGGGCCATTAATTTTTTAACTGCATACATCCACTTTCCAGGTCTTGGAAGAAAATATACTGCTCGTGGAGTAAAAAATAAGACTACATAAGGCAAAGCAAAACCAAATCCTATTGAAAGAAATATTGCAAAAATTGCTAATATGTTGGCACTTAAAGCAAAAGAGATTGCCGAACCTAAAAAAGGAGCAGAACAAGGAGTTGCCAAAAGCACAGCTAGAATTCCAGACAAAAAATTAGGAATAAAAATATTTTTTCCTTTTGTAGAATTAGATATTTTTTTATTGAGTAAATTAGCAACAAAAACACTGAGATTAATTTCAAATACTCCAAGTAAATTGCCGGTAAGCAATACTAAAACCAAAATTAGAAATAATAAAAAATAAGGATTCTGGAATTGCAAACCCCAACCCAAAGAATTTCCAGTCACTTTTAAAAAAACAGCGATTAGTGCAAAAATGAAAAAGCAAAAAATTATACCTAAGAAAGTCGCAAGAAAAGCGAACTTAATTCTTTTTCTTGTTGCTCTAGAATTGTTCAAAATAGATAGTAACTTAATTGAAAGAACTGGCAGTACACAAGGCATAACGTTAAGAATTGCACCACCAATAATTGCAAAAAATACTGCCGATATTAAAGCAATATTAACAACTGATTTACTTGAATTTTGAAAGCCTTGTTCTTCCAAGTTACTAATTCTGTTGGGATAGAATTTTTGAATTGAATTTAAAACTTCAAAATCTTGTTCTTTATCAACTTTCAGGTCAAACTTTTCTGAAGCTGGAATGCATATATCGCTACACAAACCGTAATCAACACTAAATTTTAGCTCTGTTTCCTGAGAATAATCTTGAAGATTAACTTCAATTGGCAATATCACTTCATTTTCATAAACATCATATTTTATAATTTCATCACCAATTTCTTCCTGCTTTTTTACTGCTTCTGGCCAAATAATTTTTATATCTTTTACAACTTCAGAAGATTCATTAGTAATGCTTGGTGGCATTCCAATTCCTACTGAATCAGCACCATATATTTTCCAACCTTTCTTAATTTTAAAATGCAGACCGGCAATTAATTTTCCCTGACCATTTGCATCAAAAAAGAAACTTGAAATCAACCTTACTTCAGCACCATTACTTTCATTTTTATGCCACAAACTTGATGCAGCAAAAGCATTCGAAAAGAAAAATGATACCAAGAAAAATAATGTATAAAACTTTTTATGTGACATTTTGTATTTGTTCCTTGAAAAATCTTTAAATCAAAATAATCTGATATCTTAATTACTTGATAATGAAATTAACATTTAATTTCGTTTCTTCTTAAAAAAGATTCTCAACAACTTAATTTTAAGTAACAAGCTCTGACTTCTAAATAATATTAATTTGTTACTCTTTAGTTTGAGAAATTACTAACGCCAAAATAAATTCAATTTTTTTACAAATGAATTCTAAATCAAGTCCTTTTGAGGTTTTGCACGTTAATTCAAAAAAAGTTTCTTGCGACGGCGGAAACAAATCATCAAGCCATCCTTTAGTTTACCTAAATATGGGCAATAATGAATCTATAGTTTGTCCTTACTGTAGCAAAACTTTTGTGATTCAAAAAGATAATAAAAAACAATTAAATAAAAAATAAAAATGACTAATATAGCAATTGTCGGCTTACAATGGGGCGATGAGGGAAAAGGCAAAATAGTTGATTGTCTATCGGATAAATTTGATGCAGTTGTTCGTTTTCAGGGTGGTCACAATGCTGGACACACCATTAAAGTCGGAGATATTACTTACAAACTAAGTTTGCTACCTTCAGGAATTATTAGAAATAAATTTTCTGTAATTGGAAGTGGCGTTGTTGTTGATCCAATTGCTCTTTTTAAAGAAATAGAAAAAATCGAAGAACAAGGATTAAAAGTTTCAAATGAACAACTAGCAATCTCGGATAATGCTTGCTTAATTTTATCAATTCATCGTGAACTTGATCAACTCTTGGAAAGTAAAAAAGGTGATAATAAAATTGGCACTACTGGACGTGGAATTGGTCCAGCATACGAAGACAGAGCTGGAAGAAGAGCTTTAAGAATTTGCGATTTAATTGATGACAAAATTCTTAATGAAAGATTGGAAAATTTGCTTTTCTATCACAATTTACTTCGTAAAAGCTTAGGAGCTGAAATTGTCACAGTTGAACAAATTATATCCGAAATTTCTCCAATAAAAGAACGCTTACTTTCATATTCAAAACCTTCTTTTGAAATATATAGAAAACTATCTTCTTGCAAAAATATCATGTTTGAAGGGGCTCAAGGCGTTTTACTTGACGTAACTTACGGAACTTTCCCATTCGTGACATCTTCAAACACAATGCCTGGACAAGTTGCTCTTGGATCTTGTCTTGGTGTTAGTGATTTAAATAACACTATAGGAATTTTAAAATCATATACTACAAGGGTTGGATCTGGACCTTTCCCAACAGAATTAAATGACGAAATTGGACAATTTTTACGCATAGAAGGTAAAGAAATTGGAACTGTTACTGGACGCGACAGAAGATGTGGCTGGTTTGATGCTGTCTTGGTTAGACAAGCAATTAAAATTGCTTCAGTTAGAGAAATTGCTCTTACCAAACTTGACGTATTAGATAAGCTTGCAAAAATAAAAATCTGTGTGGCTTATAAAATTGATGGAGTTACTTACGATTATTTACCGCAAGCAAATCACTTGTGGTCAAAAATTGAACCAGTTTACGAAGAAATTGAAGGCTGGCAACAATCAACAATTGGTGCAAAATCAATTGAAGATTTACCAATAAAAGCACGTAACTATATCGCAAGAATCGAAGAATTATGCGATGTGAAGTCAGTAATAATCTCAACTGGCCCAAAAAGAGAGGAAACAATTATTTTAAAAGACCTAACAAATGGCCGAAAATAAGAATCTACCGGTTGTAATGCAAATTCTTCCTGCACTTGAAAGTGGTGGGGTTGAAAGAGGAACAATTGATCTTGCAAAAGCTCTTAAAAAAGAGAATTTTGAACCCATAGTTGTATCTAGTGGTGGAGTTTTATTGCACCAATTACGTGAAGCTGGTGTTTTGCACGTGGTACTTCCTGTAGCAAGTAAAAACCCAATCACAATATATCGTAACATCAACAAAATAATTTCTTTAATTGAGCAATATAAAGTTGATATAATTCACGTTAGATCGAGAGCTCCGATGTGGAGTACTTACTTTGCTTGTAAAAAAACCAAAACAAAACTTGTTGCTACGGTACATGGAACATATTCTGTAAAATTTTGGAAATTCAATAACTTCGTTATAAAAAGAATCTATAACTCTATAATGCTTAAAGCTGATCGCGTTATTGCAGTTTCAAATTTTATAAAAACTTACATCGTTCAAAACTATAGTAAGAAAAATCAAGAACTTCCAATAGAAGTACTTGATAAAATTTCTGTAATTCAACGCGGTACAGATCTTAACTACTTCAACTTAGAAAAAATTTCTAAAAACCGAATTATAAATTTGGTCAACTCTTGGAATTTACCAGAAGATAGAAAAATTATAATGTTACCAGCAAGATTTACTGCTTGGAAAGGACATGAATTTTTAATTGAAGCTTTAACAAAAGTAAAAAGTGATTTCTTTTGTGTCTTTGTTGGATCGGATCATGGACATGAAATTTTTAGAGAAGAATTAGAAGAAAAAATTATCAAATCTGAGCTTGTTGGTAAAGTTAAAATTGTCGGAGTCTGTAAAGATATGCCAGCGGCATATGCAGTTTCGCATCTTGTAATATCTTCTAGCGTAAGACCAGAAGCATTTGGTAGAGTTGCAATTGAAGCCCAAGCGTCAAGTAGAGTTATAATTGCCACTAAAATTGGCGGCTCTTTAGAAACTATTATTGATGGAAAAACCGGCTTTTTAGTTGAACCAAACAATTCTGGAGAATTAGCAAAACTGATAGATAAAGTTTTGGCGTTTTCTGAAGAAGAATCCTCATCTTTCGGAAAAGATGCTAGAAAGCATGTTGAAAAAAACTTTTCCAGTCAAAAAATGTGCTCTAGCACAATTCAAATTTACCGAGAACTACTTGCTTCATAGATTATATAGTCAAAGCACTTTTTTCATTTAAAACTCTATAAAATAGTGCTTTGATTAACTTAAAATTTACTATAAAACTCAACTATATCACTAGAGAATTCTTGTATATCAGTTCTGGTAAAATTTGACAAAACTTCATTAATTGAAGAAAATTGCATTTCACCAATTGCAGGAATTCCATCATTTCCAATTATCTTCTGACTTCTAATCCAAACTAACTCATCAACCAATTCTTCTTTTAAGAACTGAGTTGCTAAATTAGAACCTCCCTCAACCAAAACATTATTAAGTCCAGAATTGCAAATGTTTTGCAAAATTTCTTTCAAATTTCCACCAATAATTGCTGGCTGATTTTGTTGATTTTGGAATATATTAAATTTTGGACTGAAATCTTTTTTATTACTTATAACAAATATTTTTGGAGAAAAATCTTCTAATCCTTCAATACGACAGTTAAGAAAAGGGTCATCTTTTCTAACTGTATTTGCGCCTACAACTATTGCATCATTAATAGATCTTAAATAGTGAGCAAAATTACGAGCTTTATCTGATGTAATCCACTTACTATCAAAATTTTTAGTAGCTATTTTACCATCTAAACTTGTGGCAATTTTTAAAGTTACAAAAGGAAGAGAAGTTTTTTTAGCTTTAAAAAAACCTCTGTTGACTTCTTTAGCCTCATTCTCCAAAACACCAATAATAGTTTCGATTCCAGCTTCTTTTAGTTTCTTAATACCACCACCATTAACTCTTTGATCTGGATCTTGCACTGCAACAACAACTCTTTTAAAACCAAATTTTATTATTTCATCAACACAAGGTAGCGTTTTGCCAAAATGAGAACAAGGCTCAAGAGTGACGTAAATTTCTGCATTCTTTAAAATTTCTTTATCATTGATCTTATCAATTGCATTTTTTTCTGCATGAGGACGACCATTTTTTTGCGTTACACCAGTAGTAATGATTTCGCCATTTTTCACTATAACGCAACCAACACAAGGATTAGGAGCAGTTATTCCAAGATTTTTTTTTGATAAATTTATGGCATAAGACATAAATTTTTTATCTAAGGAATAATTCATAATTTAGAAAGTTAATTTGTTATTTTTTAAAACAAGTTATAAATTAAATACTAAAGGTTCAATTTTTTGTACTATTTTATAGTTATAGTGCTCTAGAATTCTGAAATAATGGTAATATTATAAAAGATGTTTTGATGATTTTAGTAAAGAATTTTATAAAATTTATTGCGTTTTCTTCCTTAATTTTTGCAATTGTATCCTGCAGAAAAGAACAAGTTGCTGTTCCCTATTACCCAACTCAAAATTTGAAAAATTCGCCATATTACTACAACAGATATCCAGTAAATTATAATCCAAACTCACGATACTACAATAGACCATATAATGTTAATCAACCAAGATATAGAGGTTACTATCAGGATTTCGATAACTCCTATGTTGCACCTTATGGTTATGAAAATTATAACTCTGACAACATAAAGAATAATGCAATTCTGGATAAACAATAAATTAACAATATTGTTCAAGTTTTATCTTTAATTTTTATAATCAATTCATATATTAGTTGAATAAACACTGCTAATTTTACTAAAATTTAACTAAAAATTGTGTCTAAAAATAGACTAATCACAATTCTATTCATTATTCTTATTGCTGGATGCTCAGGCAAAGATCCTTATCTTTACGATCGTGCAGGCTTCGATCCCGATGGAAGACCTGTTGTTGCTCCAAATCCAAGCACGCCCGTAAGAGTTACACCTGACTACTATTATCGTCAACCAGCTTATCCAAATTATTACCAACCGCAACCTTACACACAAAATCCTTATCAAGGAAACTACGGTGGATCACGCTATTACTCAAACCCATATGCAATACCATCACAACAAAGCTATCCTTACTATGATGGTGATCAATATTATGTGCCTCCAACATACTATAACAACGCTGAACCTTATCCACAAAATAGTTCTTACTCACAACCTTCTAACAAGAACGGTGGAGCGTTTTAAATAAAAAAACTTATGCCAAATATTACAATTTATACTACAAATGTCTGCCCTTATTGCGTTAGAGCAAAATCTTTATTGCAGAGAAAAAATGTAGAATTCAGCGAAATTAAAGTTACCGATAACACAATAAAAGAAGAAATGATAAAAAAGTCTGGTGGCAGAATGACTGTTCCTCAAATTTTCATTAATGATTTTCACGTTGGTGGCTGTGATGATCTTTACGCACTAGAATCACAAGGAAAATTAGATGAATTGTTAAAATAATTTTCTTGCACCTCTTGTCAAACTTTCAAAAGTTATTATATTGAAAGACAATTCTTGAGAATAATGGTTTTTACTACCAAATTCTCTAACCAAATTAGCTTAAAATAAATATCAATCACAACTAAATTTTATAATATGACAAAGATTAGACCTTTACATGATCGCGTTTTAGTTGAACGCTTAGAAGCAGAAAGCAAAACTGCTGGTGGTATTATTATTCCAGATACAGCAAAAGAAAAACCAGCTGAAGGTAAAATTGTTGCAGTTGGCGAAGGTTTGCGTGATGAAAATGGCAAAAGAATTGCTCTTGATGTTAAAAAAGGCGATAAAGTTCTATTTGCTAAATGGGGTGGAACTGAAGTCAAAATTGATGGCAAAGAACTAATCATTTTAAAAGAATCAGATATCCTAGCGGTTATTGAATAAAAATAACTGCACCATGTCATCCTGAGCGTAAGCAAAGAATGACAGTTATTGTTAAGGTATAATACTAAATTTATTAACAAAAAATTATATAAAATATATGGCATCAAAAGAAATTCTTTTTGGAAGTGAAGCGCGTGCAAAAATTTGCGAAGGCGTTGATATTATTGCAAATGCGGTAAAAGTTACGTTGGGGCCAAAAGGTCGTAACGTAGTAATTGAAAAATCCTTTGGCGCACCAAGAATTACAAAAGATGGTGTATCAGTTGCAAAAGAAATTGAGCTTTCTGACAAATTCCAAAATATGGGTGCTCAAATGATTAAAGAAGTTGCATCAAAAACTAATGATGTTGCAGGTGATGGAACTACAACTTCAACAGTTCTTGCACAAGCAATTGTACGTGAAGGCTCAAAAGCAGTAGCTGCTGGAATTAATCCAATGGACTTGAAAAGAGGAATTGACTTGGCAGTTGAAGCAGTTGTTAAAGAAATTACTAAAATGAGTAAAAAAGTTAGCAACAAAGAAGAAATAGCTCAAGTTGCAATAATCTCTGCTAATGGTGATTCTGAAATTGGCAAAAAAATTGCTGAAGCTGTACAAAAAGTTGGAGTTGATAGCCCAATTACAGTTGAAGAAGCAAAAGGTTTGGAATTTGAAGTTAACGTAGTTGAAGGAATGAACTTTGATCGCGGCTACCTATCTCCTTACTTTGTAACTAATGCTGAAAAAATGACTGTTGAGCTTGAAAATGCTTATATTCTTCTTTTCGAGAAAAAACTTGCTAACTTACAGCAAATGATTCCACTTTTGGAAGCAGTTGTTCAACAAGGAAGGCCACTTTTAATTATTGCTGAAGATGTTGAAGGCGAAGCATTGGCTGCATTAGTTGTAAATAAACTTCGTGGTGGTTTGAAAGTTGCTGCTGTAAAAGCTCCAGGTTTTGGTGATAGAAGAAAAGCAACTATGGAAGATATTGCAGTTCTAACAGGCGGACAACTAATCTCTGAAGATTTAGGTATGAAGCTTGAAGGCGTTACTTTAAACCAACTTGGTCAAGCGAAAAAAATTATCATCGACAAAGAAAATACAACAATTGTTGATGGTGCTGGCAAAGCAACTGATGTGAAAGCTCGTTGCAACCAAATTAAGGCTCAAATTGAAGAAACCACTTCTGACTATGACCGTGAAAAACTTCAAGAAAGACTTGCAAAACTTTCAGGTGGCGTTGCTGTAATTAAAGTTGGCGGCACAACTGAAATTGAAGTTAAAGAGAAAAAAGATCGTGTTGATGATGCTTTAGCTGCAACTCGTGCTGCAATGCAAGAAGGTATAGTTGCTGGTGGTGGCTCTGCTCTTCTTTATGCAACTCGCGCTTTGGATAAATTAAAAGGTTCTAACGAAGATCAAAACACTGGTATTAACATTATCAGAAAAGTTCTTCAAGCTCCAATCCGTCAAATTGCTGAAAATGCTGGTTTTGATGGTGCAGTTGTTGCAAATGAAGTTCTTGCTAAAAACAATATTGCTTATGGTTTCAATGCTCAAGCTAGTGAATATGTTGATATGTTCAAAGCTGGAATTGTTGATCCAACTAAAATTGTTAGATCAGCTTTAGAAGGATCTTCTTCAGTTGCTGGATTATTAATTACTACTGAAGCTGCAATTGTTGAGAAAAAAGAAGAATCTCACAGCCATGCTCCAGCTGGTGGTGGAATGGGCGGAATGCCAGGAATGGGTTTCTAGTTTTTTCTTAGAAATTATTTTTTAAAAAACCCTCTATCTAAAATTTTAGGTAGAGGGTTTTTTATTTGTTTTTGGAAATTATTAATTCATAATACTCAAGCGTCATCCTAATCCCACTTCTGTTATCGTAATCACGCTTCTGTCATCCTGATTGAAACTAAGGATCTCGGGAGTAAATCTCAGAGCATATCCTGAGGATCCTAAAGCTCAGTATGAAGTATTGCAGATAATTAAAGATGACGTTTAATTTGAAAAAGAACTATAACAAACCAAACACCAAATGACTAAAAAGAAAACAGCTTATTCTTGTCAAGCATGCGGCGCCGTTCATTTTAAATGGTCAGGAAAATGTTCAGATTGCGGTGAGTGGAATACTCTAATTGAAGAATTTGAAGAAGGAGGAAGCTCGCACTTTTCAAGAATTGATGATAAGAAAAATAATAAAAATCAAAGTAACAATAAAGTAAATTTAGTTGGACTTGGCGGCGATACACAAGATTTTCCAAGGGTTGAAAGCGGTATAAAAGAACTTGATCGAGTTCTTGGAGGAGGACTTGTTCAAGGTTCAGTTGTTTTAATTGGTGGCAATCCAGGAATTGGTAAATCAACTTTACTTTTACAAACTGCCGATGCACTGGCAAAAAGAAAAAATCAAGTAATCTACATTTCAGGAGAAGAGTCAACAGATCAAGTAAGACTCAGAGCTAAGAGACTTGGAACAGTTGAAGAATCAATTCAACTTGGCGCAACAACAAATGTTTCCGAAATTATAAACTCAATAAAACCAAGCGAGAAACCAACAGTTGTAATTATTGATTCCATTCAAACTATGTTTTTGGAAGAACTTTCTTCCGCTCCTGGAACAGTTTCACAAGTTCGTGCTGCAGCTGGAGAACTAACAATTTTTGCCAAAAAAAATAATATTACTTTATTAATTGTAAGTCATGTTACAAAAGATGGCCAAATTGCTGGACCAAAAGTTTTAGAACATATGGTTGACACAGTCCTTTATTTTGAAGGAGAAAAAGACTTACATTTCCGAATTTTACGTGCCATGAAAAATCGTTTTGGCGCAGCAAATGAAATTGGGGTTTTTGAAATGAATGACATTGGATTAAACGAAGTAAGCAATCCAAGTGAATTATTTTTGACTTCTTATGATCGTGATACTTCTGGAACTTCTGTTTTTGCAGGAATTGAAGGCAGTAGACCAATTTTAGTTGAAATTCAATCTCTAATTTCTCCTTCTTTTATGCCAACTCCAAGACGTGCTGTTGTTGGTTGGGATTTAAATCGATTAGCTATGATTATTGCCGTTTTAAATAATCGTTTCGGTTTAAACTTATTTGATAAAGAAGTTTATTTAAATATTGTTGGGGGACTTGAAATTGAAGATACATCTGCTGATTTGGCAGTTGCCTGCGCTTTAATTTCTGCTGCACGAGACATTGCATTACCATCTTCCACAATTGCAATTGGCGAAATTGGCTTAACTGGAGAAGTAAGAATGGTAAGTGGCCTTGAAACAAGATTAAAAGAAGCGGTAAAGTTAGGTTTTAAGAATTGTTTAATTCCGAAAGCAAATGAAAAAAACAAGAACTTCTCAGCACTTAAAAAATCACTTCCTGAAATGAACTTTCATATGATCCATCACATTCGTGATCTAGGGAAATTTTTTGGTAAGAAGTAACTTTTTTCACCATCACTTCTGAAAAGAGTAACAAACTTTCTAAGAAGTAATCAAAATAAACTGAGATCCTTCTCTAACGCTCAGGATGACATTCTGGACTATACCAAACTAAATATCTATTGATATTTTAAAACCATTTTATTTAATCAGATTTTTTGGATAAATATGGTACAGGCTTACAGTAAAGATTTAAGAGTAAGG
>VHBV01000003.1 GCA_016882165.1 Candidatus Pelagibacterales bacterium | reverse complement strand
TTTTTTACTACTTAGCCATAAAAACTTATCGACAAGACGATATATTGATACTTCTTCATGCAAATCTTTGATCTGCACCTTTTCTCTATGAGTTCCTTTATCATTAAAATGCATCTCTATATATTTATCTATCGCTTCAAATAAACTATCTATCGTTCTTAAAGAGTTTTTTGTAAAATTTTTGTCATTAACATTTATTATAGTTCTTTTGCCATTTTGTGTTTTTTCAAAAGAATCAAAAATCATTTCACGCACTTCTGAATCATAGATTGGTATTGCTTTATAATTATTCACTTCATTATACCAGTGGACATATTTTGAAATGAAGGATTTAAGGTCTTTGTTACCATTTTTTGATCCGCAATATTTATCATGAATGCTTTTGTATTCATGCTCTCCTTTCTCTTTTTTTAAAATTTCTACCATATCAGGAATGTTATCGACTCTTGCTGAATACATCTCCGATAACATTCCAACTCTTGCGTGAATAATAAAATCTTTATTATCATGATCTTTCTTAAAAATTTCATATAGAATTTTATCATTTTTAACATAAGAATCCAATCCCCCCCAATCATTTACATAAAAATCCTTTAAAATCTTTAGGTTCTTAGCCTTGTCATTAGTAAGTTTGGTAATTTCTTTAGTCATATATTTCCTAGTTAATTAGCATTAATTTTAAGTTAAAATTACTGTTTTATTTTTTTCTTTCTAAAAAGATCACTCTAACTCAAAACTCTTTAAAATTCCAGCTCTCTCGTGCTCTGGTCTGGTGCCATAGCTGGCAATAATAACACCAACATCTTTTTGCCCCATGTTCTGCGCTAAGGCTGAAATTAAGAGTGGAGATTTTTCACTTTTCATCATCTTGCGAGTAATTGCAAGTTAAAAAGGTTTAATTTTTCTCCAATTTTAGTCTTGGATGCGATATTGGATTTTTCACTCTAAAATTATCTTCCCACTTTTAATTTCTCAATGTGGACCAGACCGTTTCTAATGGTAGAAAAAGAATTAATTGGCATTTCTTTCCATAGTTTGCTGTTGTGATCAAGAGGCTCAGAGACAATGATAATGCTGTTATTTGGAATAATGGTTTGATTATCTCCAATATCTTGCAAACAATCTTCTTGTTTAGAATAAAACTGACTGCTTGGTTTTTTAGTTGTTGAATAACGAATTGTGTAAATTGCATCTCCATCACTTAAAACACAAGACATTGTAATTTGAGGATCAATCTTATTTTTTTTACAAGTTTTCTTAATAAAGAGAATAGTTTCTTCAATTGCTTGTTGAGGATTTTGCATTAAACCAAAGCTAATAGCTAATCTAAAAATCACTTCGCTATCAGTTGTTCCTCTAATCAAATTATACTGGTCATGACTTAATTTTGCATGCAAATCTCGACGAATTAAATCAAAATTTCCAATAAATCCATTATGTTGAAAAAGCCAATTCTTATACTTAAAAGGATGAGCATTAGTTCTTTGAACAGAACCCGTAGATGCAGCACGAACGTGAGCCATAAAAATTCTAGCTTTAACATGAGAGCAAATTTCATATAAGTTTTCATTCGCCCAAGCTGGTTCAGCATCTTTAAATAAACCAGGTTCGGTTTTATCAGAATACCAACCAACCCCAAAAATCACCATTAGTTGACAAAATGCTGCCATCTTGTTTGAAAGCCATGCGTGAATTGAAACTTTGCTCAACTAAAGAAGAAGGAGGTTTAGTAATTACATTATCCATATAAATTGGTTCACCAATATAAGCTATCCAGCGGCACATAAATTTATTTTTAAATTAAAAAAATTGATAAATAATTAAAACAAGAATTTAGAAACTTTTAAAACAAATTTCAAACATGAAGCAAACAAAACTTTACATTGGCAATAAAAACTATTCTTCTTGGAGCATGCGTGCTTGGCTTTGCATAAAACAAGTTGGAATTGATTTTGAAGAAGTTTTAATAGCTCTGCGCACAAATCAAACCAAAGAAAATATACTTAAAATTTCGCCATCAGGAAAAATTCCTTGCCTAATTCATAATAACTTGAAAATTTGGGACTCACTAGCAATTGCTCTGTATTTAGAAGAAATATTTCCTGAAGCTAATCTTTTTCCAAAAAACAAAGAAATACGACATTTTGCACAATCTATTTGCTCTGAAATGCATTCTGGTTTTATTAATTTAAGAAATGAATTTCCAATGGATATGCAATTAAAAACTAAACAAGAACCTGGAATTGAAACTCAAAAAGAAATAAAACGCATTTTAGAGATCTGGAAGGTATGTTTGAATAAATCTAGGGGTAATTTCTTATTTGGAGATTTTAGTGCAGCTGATGCATTTTTTGCGCCTGTTGTAAGCAGATTTATTTCTTACGATGTTGAAGTTGGAGATTTGGTGGATTATTTAAATAATATTTCAAAAAATGCCTTTTATCAAGAATGGCAAAGTTCAGCTTTGCAGGAAAAACCTGCGATTAAAGTTTAGTCAATTAAAACAATTAACTTACCAGCACCAGACATTTCAGCAAAACCACCAGCAATTTCAATCTGTTTAACAACATTTTGCAAGTTATCATAAACAGTGACGTGACCTGCTTTTAGCTTTGCAATAACAGCTTCATGATTTTGCATTATACCCAAATCACCTTCAATTGAAGGAACAACAGCCATAGCACATTCACCTTTAAAAGTGACACCTTCTACAGAAATGATTTCAATATTTAATGCTGACATTATTTACTAGTTAATTTTATTGAAAATTCTTTTTTTATTACAAAAGAAACGAAGGATCTTTTCTTGGTTAGATCCTCCGCTTCAATATAGCAATTATTTAGATTCTTTTAAAAGCTTTTCACCTTTAGCGATGGCTTCATCAATTCCACCAACCATGTAGAAAGCAGCTTCTGGAAGATGATCATATTTACCTGAACAAATTTCTTTGAAGCTATTAATTGTATCTTTTAAAGCAACCCATTTACCAGGAGCGCCAGTGAAAACTTCAGCTACGTGGAAAGGTTGAGACAAGAAACGTTGAATTTTTCTTGCACGAGCAACTGTCAATTTATCTTCTTCAGAAAGCTCATCCATACCAAGAATTGCAATGATATCTTGTAATGATTTGTAAGCTTGAAGAATTTTTTGAACTTCACGAGCAACGTCATAATGTTCTTGACCAACAATTCTTGGGTCTAAAATTCTTGAAGTTGAATCAAGAGGATCAACAGCTGGATAAATACCAATCTCAGCAATTTGACGAGAAAGTACTGTTGTAGCATCCAAATGCGAGAATGAAGTTGCAGGAGCAGGGTCAGTTAAATCGTCCGCAGGAACATAAATTGCTTGAACTGAAGTGATTGAACCATTTTTAGTTGAAGTGATACGTTCTTGCATTGCACCCATTTCAGTTGCAAGAGTTGGTTGGTAACCCACCGCAGATGGAATACGACCCAAAAGTGCAGAAACTTCTGAACCAGCTTGAGTAAAACGGAAAACGTTATCTACGAAGAAAAGAACGTCACGTCCTTCTTTATCACGGAAGTACTCAGCTTGAGTAAGACCAGTCAAAGCAACACGAGCACGTGCTCCTGGTGGTTCATTCATTTGACCATATACAAGTGCAACTTTTGAATTTTTCAAGTTGTTAATATCGATAACACCTGAATCCATCATTTCATGGTAAAGATCGTTTCCTTCACGCGTTCTTTCACCGACACCGGCAAAAACTGAATAACCAGAGTGAGCTTTAGCAACATTGTTGATTAATTCCATAATCAATACAGTTTTACCAACACCAGCACCACCGAAAAGACCAATTTTACCACCTTTAGCGTAAGGAGCCAAAAGGTCGATAACTTTAATTCCCGTTACCAGAATCTCAGTTTCAGTTGCTTGATCAACAAGTTCAGGTGCAGCAGCATGAATTGGAAATAATTCTTTAGATTCAATAACACCTTTTTCGTCAATTGGTTCGCCAATTACGTTCATAATACGACCCAAAGTTGCTTCGCCAACCGGAACAGAAATTGGCTTGCCTGTATCAACAACTTCTAATCCACGAGTCAATCCGTCTGTAGAATCCATAGCAATTGTTCTGACTGTTCTTTCACCAACGTGAAGAGCAACTTCTAAAATTAATTTTTTACCATTATTAACGCATTCTAAAGCGTTATAAATTGCTGGCATTTGACCGTTTTCAAATTCCACATCAACTACAGCAGAAATAACTTGAGTAATTTTTCCTTTATTTGACATAAGTGATAAATCTGGATTTAATATTTTAAGATTTTGCGAACTATTTTCTCAGTAATCTTACAAAAGGAGCGGCAAAATAATAGCTTTTAACTTAATTCTCAAGAGAAGATTTAAAAAAAAATTTGAGTTTATCCCATCCAACACAAAAAACTGTTATTCTGAGCGCCAGCAAAGAATCCCAAAGTTAGATTTCTGAGCTTATCACTTGAGATACTGCTCTGAAGCTCAGTATGACATTTTGGAATAAGAATTGAATTCTGCACTGTTGGATAATTAACAAAATTTGGCAATTATTTATAGAAAGATTAATTCATAGATATTTAATTACCAAAGAACTTGCTCTTGTTCAACATTTGAGCTTCCAACAAAACATCTCGACCAATTGGGGCTGCAGCTGCTGAACCACTTTTTCCATGTTCAACAACAACTGATACAGCATATTTTGGATCATGTACTGGCGCAAAACCAACAAAAATAGCATGATTTTGATTAGCATTAACTGCTTTTTCTGCGCTACTCATTTCATCTTCTCGTTTTGAAACTACTTGAGAAGTTCCTGTTTTTCCGGCCATTTCAAAACCTTTTTGATCAATTCTTTTCGAATAAGCAGTTCCACCAGCTTCATTCATGACTCGATTCATACCCTCTCTTATTAAATCTAGGTAATCTTTGCTTACCACAGGTTTGTCTTTTAAATCATCATATTGTTTGAAAATATTTTGATTTCTAACTAGATAAGGTTTTATTGGAACCCCGCCATTGGCAATTCTTGAAGTTATTGTTGCCATTTGCAAAGGAGTTGCCAAAACAAAACCTTGACCAATCGCAGTATTTAAAGTGTCTCCGCCAACCCAAGGCTCACGAAATACTTTTCTTTTCCATTCATCAGACGGCACATTACCAGCTTTTGAACCATATAAACTAATATCAAATTTATCTCCATAACCAAATCTTCTGGCCATATCAGTAAATTTCTCATAACCAATTTGGTTACCTATAGTGAAGAAATAAGTATTACAAGAATGTTTGATAGCATCAACCATATCCAGCGTTCCATGTCCTTCTTTTCTCCAACAGTGAAAAGCTCTTTTACCGAATTGAAAACGACCGTTACAATGAACTTTAGTATTACGACTTACCCCTGCTTCTAAAGCTGCTAAAGCCACCATTAACTTAAAAGTTGAACCAGGAGGATAGAGTGCTGCAATAGGCTTATTGTTTAGAGGCTTTCTAGGGTCTGAATTCAGTTCATCCCAATATTCTTTTAAAACTCCTTCTACAAAATTATTAGGATTAAAAGCAGGAGATGACGCATATGATAGAATTTCACCCGTTTTAACATTCATCAAAACAACTGAAGCAACATCGTCTTTAATTCTGTTGGTTGTAAACTTTTGTAAACGCAAATCAATTGTTAAATGCAATCTTGATCCTTCAACCGCAGGCTTCATTGATAATGTACGGATTGGTATTTCATGTGCATTTACTTCTACGTATTTTACTCCATATTTTCCTCTCAAAGCTTCATCAAATGATCTTTCAATGCCTGACTTTCCAATACGAAAATCTGGGTGCATAAATAAATTCTGCTCATTACCATCAATTTCTTTTTCACTTGGCAAAGAAACGTAACCCAAGAAATGAGCAGTTTCAGCTGGATATGGATAATATCTTATAATACCACTTTCTATTGAAATTCCTGGCAATAGATGAACATTACTTTCAACTCTTGCAAGATCGTCCCAAGATAGATTATCCATAAGAGAAATAATACTTTTACGACGGGAATTTTTAACTTTAGAGAAAAATACTTCTTTGTTTTGAGGAGTTAGATCAAGAATTTGCGAGAGTTTGTCAATTAGGTTTTCTATATTTGTTCTGTTCTCAACGTAAAGTAATAGACGATAGTTATTTTTATTTCTTGTCAGAGGAACACCAAAACGATCAAGCACATTACCGCGCGGTGCTGGGTTAATCATTGGTTTTATTCTATTACTATCTGATTGAATGGAATATTCTTCGTGTTTTATTAATTGCAGATAGCTAAGTCTTGCAACCAAAGCAGCAGTCAGTGTGGTTTGCGCAGCTCCAACAAAGAAAGTACGGCGGTTGAAAATTTTATTTTTACGAATATCCCGAAGCATTTCTTTTCAAGCTTTGTCTGTTTTAATCTTTTGTGAGATTGTTAAATTTTTGGAAATCTTTCTAAATAAATATTAACTAAGTTTTATTAAAAATGTCTAGTTTGAACCTAATAATTTTTCACTTAGATAATCAAAGAATTTATGCATAACAACATAAAAAACTGAAGATAAAACCATCTGTACAGCAGCATTACCAATACTGTATAATGTTCCGTGCAGAATTGAAAGAATTAACCATTTCATCAATAAAAATAAGAAACAGAAAAAAGCAAATTGTTGTATAATTTGTTGGAAATTTTCCCTAATTATTAATCTATGGTTGAGACTAGCAAAAAATCTTACTAAAATTAAATAACAAAATGGTGTAACACCAAGCAGGTCACCATTTAAAGCATCCCCCCAAATTCCCATCAAAAAAATAAACCACAAGGAAAACACATTTTTGAATACAGCAAAGTAGAACACCAACATCAAGTCAAAAAGAGGAATCACATCTGAGAATCCACTAATTTCAACATCTGAAACGTTAATAATAACAAATAGAGCAGCAATTATATGTAAAACTAGAATCTTTGATATTGATCTTTGTCCTAACATTTTAATTTAAGTTTTACATTTGTTTACATTTGTTTATATTTGTTTTATCAATCTTGCTAAAACGAAGAATCAGAAGAGAATTTTTTTTATTCTGATTCTTCGCTAATAATAAAATGAAAAAACTACAAGCAACTTTAAGAATTATTTAAAAAGTTTAGCAAAATTTCTTCTTTTTCTTTTTTTCCAGTATCCTCTGTGGTAAGCATCAGAAACTAAAAGAGGGATAACCGAAGTTGCTTCTGCATAAACCATTTGTTCAAAAGCAGTATCAACTTTTCCCCAAGAACAAGCTTCTTTTAAAGTTGAAGATGAACAAGCGCCATCACGCGAATCAGCAACTGTAATCTGAACAGCGTATTTATGCATATCAACTTCTTTTCCTAAAATTTCAGCACAAACAACTGTATCTTGTACGAAATTTTTTGGAACACCACCACCAACCATCAATAAACCTGTGGTTCCAGCTTTGATTTTAATATCTGTCAATTCTCTAAAATCAGCAATTGAATCGATAGTCATGTGTTTTTTCGGATTTTTAACTTGGTGCAGCACCAAACCAAAGCCAGCCGAAGAGTCAGTGAAAGCTGGGCAGAAAATCGGAACATTGTAATCGTAAGCAAGTTCAATCAAGGATTCTTTTTTCTTAGCATTCTTTTTCAAATATTTACCCATTTCCCAGATAAACTCGCGAGAAGAGTATGGTCTTGGCTCAAGACTGTTGGCAATTTTGTAGATTGTGTGATCACAATGCTGTAAATTTTCTTCGTCAATGTAAGTATCATAAATTCTGTCGATATAATTATCGCGCAAGAATTTGTCATCAATAAAAGGAGTTCCTTGGTAATGCTTAAAACCCAAAGCTTCGAAAAAATCCATATCAACAATTGAAGCACCAGTAGCAACAATTGCATCAATCATACCAAACTTGATCATGTCAGCATAAACTTTCATACATCCACCTGCAGAAGTAGATCCAGCAAGAGTAAGAATAGTTGAACAAGAATTGTCTTTTAACATATTGTTAAAAATTTCCGTTGCTCTTGCCAAGTCACGAGAAGTGAAAGACATATGATCCATTTGATCAATAATTGGGCGAGCATCAAAAGAAGTGATATCAATATGCTTAACTTGTCTTTTAAGCAGGTCTTTTTTAGTAACTTTTTTAGTAGCCATTATCTTTTAAAATAATTTGAGTTAAGTTTTTTAGGAAATTTTAAGAGGCAGAAATTTCAGCTTCTTTTATTTCTTTGATTTCTTCATTATACATAGAAACCAAAGGTTCATCAGAAACTTCAATTTGCAAGTTTTGGTTAAAACCATTAAATTCAGTTCTAATACTTCTGCTATAGGCACCTAATTGACCAATTTCAATATAGTCACCTTCAGCAATATTTTCAGGCAAATAGAAAGGTCCTTTCATTGAGTCAAGAGAATCACAAGTTGGACCATAAAAACCAAAAGGAATAGCTTTTTGCGACAATAATTCTTTGCCTTGAATTCTTATTGCTTTAACTGGATAAATGAAACCTGGAAAACCAGCATCAAACAAACCACCATAAGTACCGTCATTTAAATAAAGCATAGCTTTTTTCTTGGCTTCTACACGAACAAGTAGAGAGCCAGCCTCAGCTACAAGAGCTCTTCCAGGCTCGCACCAAATACGACAATTCTCATCCAGATTTAGTTGACTTAAAGTGTCAAAAATCTCATCAAAGTAAGAAATTAAATTTGGTGGAGTCATGCCAGGATAACTTGAAGGAAAACCTCCTCCAACATCAATAACATCTGCTTTAACTTTAGCTTGCTCTAACACTTCTTTAGCAATTAATAAAGCATTACGATATTCAATAGGATCCATACATTGAGAACCAACATGGAAACAAATACCAAAATACTTCGCAGCAGCTCTGACTTTTCTGATTAAAGAAACAGATTCACTTGGCAATATTCCAAATTTACCAGATAAATCCATAGCAGCATGCGAATTTGGAATTGCAAGACGAACATGCAGGCCAAGATCTTTGGCATTATTTGTTACTTCAAGAATTTTTTTCAACTCATCAGCAGAATCAAGAGCAAAATCACGAATTCCGTAATTGAAATAAGCTTCAAAAATTGCTTCACGAGATTTTACAGGATGCATAAAATGCATTTTAGCATTTAAACCAAAAAGATCATGAATCAAATTTATTTCAGCAATTGAGGCAACATCAAAGTTTCTAATGCCAGAATCATAAAGATGCTTCAACACCACAACATCAGGATTGCTTTTTACAGCATATAAAACTTCTGTTGCAAACTTCGGCGCTGAAAAGTTTTGCAAGAAGAATTGCGCTGCTTTTTTAATTGAATTTGGACGTACAAAATAAACAGGAAGGGAAGGTTTTAATTTAAAAACTTCACTTAGAATGTCGGTGTAACTGTCTTTTGAGAAATCAACCAAAGAATTGTCGGATTCTTTTTTATTTTTCTTATTAAAATTTAAATAGTGAACTTTTTCATTCACTCTCTGATCATATTCTTGCTCTGGTTCCATTTATGTCGCTCCTGAAAAAATTAGGTAAAATTACCTAATAAAAATTGTAATTAGATTGTAATTATATGACCAAGATGGGCGCGATTTTGAACAATTTTCTTCTTCGGTTTTTCTTGGACAATTTTTTTAAAAAGAGGGCGCAAAGTAATTTCAATTTTTTATTTGTAAACAAAAAGTTTTATCAAAAAAAACTAAAAAAACTCAAACCCTCACGAATCCTTGTCAGACAAAGATTGGCAAAGAAGATTTTTTTAACAAAAAAATCTAAAAATTTAATCAGAAAAAAAATAATAACATGATTATGTTTTATTCCAAATAAAAAGAAGTTTTTCGCAAGAAAATAGTGTGTTTTTTAAAACAACAAAATTGAAAGAGAAAATTTTGAATAGCTGAAAGAAAATCTTAGTATAATTATAGCAAATTAGTAATTTAGTTAGATAAAAATTTTAGCAGTGCTTGTCTAACAGCAACACCTGCTTCAACTTGCTCTAAAATTAGACTAACTTTTTCATCATCCGCTAAAGCAGAAGAAATTTCAACATCACGATTAATTGGCCCTGGATGCAAAACAATGACATCTTTCTTAGACAATTTCAGCTTATCATGAGTAAGACCAAATAATTTAAAATACTCAGAAAGTGATGGAATATAGCATCCCAACATTCTCTCTTGCTGAATTCTGAGCATCATAACAACATCAACATCATTAATGCCGTTTTCCAAAGACTCAAAAACTTCAATATTCCATTTTTCTTTCATCCATAATTTATAGTCTTTTGGAATAAGAGTTGAAGGCATAATAACTCTAATTTCACAACCAAACTTACTTAAAAGCTTAATATTAGAGCGAGCTACTCTTGAATGCAAAACATCACCACAAATTGCAATCTTCAAGCCTTGCAGGTTTTTTTTATGTTGACGAATTACGAAAGAATCAAGCAAAGCTTGACTTGGGTGTTCATTCGTACCATCGCCTGCATTGATTAATGATGCAGAAATATGCTCTTTTAGAATATTTAAAATACCGCTAGAATTATGTCTAATTGCCACAAAATCAGGTTTCATAGCATTTATTGTTTTAGCCGTATCAATAATTGATTCACCTTTTTTGAGAGAAGAAAGAGATACATCAATATTAGAAACCTTGGCTCCCAGTCTTTTAGCGGCAAGTTCAAAAGACATTCTGGTACGAGTGGAATTTTCAAAGAAAAAATTCACTAAAATTTTATTTTTTAAGCTTTCATCATTTGCAGATTTTTTGAAAAAATTTTCCGCTTCATTGTGAATCTGATTAATGTCGTCGGTACTTAATTGATCTATGCTGATGAGGTCTTTCATTTTATTTAGAATTTTCATTTCACAAAATATCTTTAAAACTTTTTTATCATAAAAGTTAAAGAGTGATCAAGAATATTGCTTTGAATTTTGAAATTCACATATCTTCCAATAAATTGCGCAGTGAAAGAAAAGTTTTTTAAGATTTAAACAATAATTATAATTTACGACTAACTAAATGTTTAAATATTTCTTCTAAATCAGGCTGACTTGTTGAAATATCTTTTATCTGAACTTTATTATTTGCAAGAATAAGTAGAATTTTATCCACCGCAACTTTTTCTGGATCATAAATAATTGAAAGTCGGTCTTCTGTCAGAACTTTTGTTTTAAAATCGGTTAAAATTTTCGATATCTCAACAGAATTATCACAACTAATTATTAATTCCTTTTCGTTCATTAATTTCATCAAATTGCTTTTTTTGTCGCAGGCAATAACTGAACCATGATTTATAATTGCAATTTCATCACATAATTCTTCAGCTTCTTCCAAGTAATGAGTTGTAAGGAGGATTGTGGTTCCTTGCTGATTCAGACTTTTAACATAATTCCATAATTGGTTTCTTAGCTCAACATCAACCCCAGCAGTTGGCTCATCAAGAACTAAAATTTCTGGACTATGAACTAAAGCTTTTGCGACCAAAAGTCTTCTGCGCATTCCACCCGATAAACTTCTTGGAGCTGACTTTGCTTTATCTTTCAATCCCAAAGCCTCAATTATTTCATCTGTTCTTCTTTGTGACTTTTTTATTCCATAATAACCAGCGTAAATTTCCAAAGTCTCACGAACATTGAAGAATGGATCAATTATTAACTCTTGTGGAACAATTCCAATTTTGAACTTACTTTGCTGCTGATTTTTATCGATATCAATTCCGCAAATTTTAACTTCTCCAGAAGTTTTATTTACAAGGCCGGCAAGTATATTAATTATTGTCGATTTTCCAGCGCCATTTGGACCTAAAAGACCAAAGAACGAACCTTTTTTAATCTGAAGGTTAATTGAACCCAAAGCTTTCTTAGCAGGAGACTTAGAGGTTTTTTGATAGGTTTTGCTTAGGTTATTTATTTCAATAGCAAAATCAGTCATGCTAAATAATTCCTTTTTCTTTTAATAGTTGTTGCAACTCACCTGATTGAAACATTTCACGCACAATATCACAACCTCCAACAAACTCTCCTTTTACATAAAGTTGCGGAATTGTTGGCCAATCAGAAAACTCTTTAATACCTTGTCTAATTTCTGGATCACGCAAAACATCAACATCAAAAAAATCAACATTTAGATTTTTTAAAACATGTGAAACGGCAGCAGAAAATCCACATTGAGGAAAATCTTTTGAACCTTTCATATAAAGAACTACGTCATTATTAGAAATTGTTTCTTGAATTGTATTTAAAATGTCTGACATATCTTCCTAGTCATTGCGAAGAGCCCGTCAGCACGACAGGGCAATCCATTTTGTTAATTTATGGATCGCCTCGACTTCATAAAATGAAGCCTCGCGATGACGAGAACTCAAATTAATATTCATTGACTCTTGATTAAATAGAGCCTGTTTTCAATTGCATAGCATGAAGTGCACCACCTAAAATTTCTTTAAGCGCTTCATTGACTATTTTATGCTGCTGAACTCTTGTTTTACCAGCAAAAATTTCATCAATTATTTCGACACTATAATGATCACCATCATCAACCAAAGCAACCACTTTTATTTGTGCTTTTGGAAAATTTTTTTTAAGAATTTCTTCTAACTTATCTTGAGCAATTGCCATATATTTTAGTTCACTTAAATTTTTGTTTTTGAGCTCTAACAAACTATCTTGTGTCATTCTGAGCAAAGCGAAGAGTTTCTTCAGATCTTATCCTTGAGATCTTTAAATAAAGCTCAAGATAACAAAATATTAAAAATCCTAACAATAAAAACAAAAAAACCTCTGTGATTTTTAAAACCACAGAGGCAATTTTATTTATCTTGGAAGAAAAAGTCTAACCAAAAAAACCACGACGTTTTTTAGGCTCTCCACCACGATCATCGCGATCTCTTCTGTCGCCACGATCATCTCTACGATCTCTTCTGTCGCCACGATCATCTCTACGATCTCTTCTGTCAGAACGTTCATCACGATCATCCATCTGTGGACGAACTGCTAGTGTATCAGAAATATCTTCGCCTGTCTTTTGATCAACACAACGATAGCTTAATTTTGGACGACCTTTTTTGTCAAAACCGATAACTTTAACTTTAACAATATCGCCTTCATTAATAACATCTTCAACAAAATCAACACGATACTCAGCAAGTTCAGAAATATGAACAAAGCCATCACGATTGTTAGAAATACTTACAAAAGCACCAGCATCAATTACTTTTACTACTGGCCCTTCATAAATATCACCAACTTCTGGTTCAAAAATAATTTCATTAACCATTGCAGTTGCTTTCTTAATTGCATCATTGCTATTAGAGCTGATTTTTACTGTTCCATCATCTTCAACATCCATAACAACACCTGCTACAGCACAGATTTCTTTAATTACTCTACCACGAGAACCTATAACTTCACGGATCTTTTTTGGTGGTATATTCATGATTTCAACTTTTGGTACGTTTGAATTCAATTCCGATCTTGGAGCTGCCATAACAGCAACCATTTTATCTAAAATATGCATTCTTCCGCCATGAGCTTGCTCAAGAGCTTTTTGCATAATTTCAGCATTAATACCGTTGATCTTAATGTCCATCTGTAATGAAGTGATACCATTTGCCGTTCCAGCAACTTTAAAATCCATATCTCCCAAATGATCTTCATCACCCATGATATCAGAAAGAACAACATAATCGTTTCCTTCTTTAATCAATCCCATAGCAATTCCTGAAACTGGGGCAGAAATTGGAACTCCAGCATCCATTAAAGATAAAGAACCACCGCAAACAGAAGCCATTGAAGAAGAACCATTTGATTCAGTAATCTCAGAAACAACTCTTGTTACGTAAGTGAAAGCTTCGTTATTATTTGGGAAAACAGGATTTAATGCACGCCATGCTAATTTACCATGACCAATTTCTCTTCTACCAGGAGATTTTAATTGACCAGTTTCACCAACAGAATATGGAGGAAAGTTGTAATGTAACATGAAAGTTTCTTTGCTTATTCCATCAAAACCTTCAACCATTTGTTCATCTTTATTTGAACCTAAAGTTGTTACAACTAAAGCTTGAGTTTCTCCGCGAGTAAATAATGCAGAACCATGAACTTGAGGCAAAATACCAACTTCAATTTCAATAGGTCTAATTTGATCTGGCTTACGTCCATCAATTCTCACAGAATTTTTCAAAATATCATTTCTAACAATATCTTTTTCTAATTTTTTGAAAATTGAAGAGATCTTATTTTTAGAAATTCCTGCTTCTTCATTTATAAATTTAGCTTCCAAATCAGCTTTGATTTGGTCAAGATCTCCAGCTCTTTCTTGTTTAGCTGTTTTTTTGAAAGCGGCAATTAATCTGCTACCAATAAAATCAGTCATCTCTTTTTCTAGTGCAGAGTTATCTTGCTTTACAACTTGAATTTTTTTCTTACCTGCAACTGAAGCAAAATCGTTGATCAAATCAATTACTGGTTGTAACTGTTGATGAGCAAAATTAACCGCATCAAGCATTTGAGATTCTGATAATTCTTTTGCTTCTGACTCAACCATCAATACAGAAGATTTTGTTCCAGCAACAACTAAGTCTAGAGTGCTATTTTTAGTTTCTTCATTACTTGGATTAGTAACAAATTGGCCATCAATCAAACCAACTCTAATTCCTGCAACCGCTTCCAATAAAGGAGCTTCAGAAATAGCTAAAGCAGCAGAAGCACCAACTAAAGAAACTATATCAGGAGTACAAGCTGGATCATAAGACAGAACTGTACACACAACGTTAACTTCATTATAGAAATTTTCAGGAAACATTGGTCTGATTGGACGATCAATCAATCTTGAAGTAAGAGTTGCTGCATCACTTGGTTTTGCTTCTCTTTTAAAAAAACCGCCAGGAATTTTTCCGGCAGCATATGATTTTTCTAAGTAATTTACTGTCAGTGGGAAGAAATCAACTCCTTCAGCTGCTTTGCTTGCTACAGTAACCGCGCAAAGAACAGTTGTATTTCCCATTTTTGCAATAACTGAACCACTAGCTTGACGTGCAATTTTTCCTGTCTCTAGCGATAAAATCTTTCCATTCCAATTTATTTCTTTTTTTACAATATTAAACATTTTTCATCTTTTATTAAATTATACCTGCGGCTTGAACTACAGGCTACTACTACATTATATACTTCAATTACTTACCCTAATTATCACGAACTATATTTTTTGCACAGAATACAAATATAGAAAGTTTGTAAATTCTAAAACAGACTAATTAGGGTAAGGCAATATTATTTTCTGATTTCTAATTTTTTGATCAAGTCTTCGTAACGCTCAACTGATTTAGATTTCAAGTAGTCTAATAGACTTCTTCTTCTACTAACAAGAATCAACAAACCTCTTCTAG
This sequence comes from Candidatus Pelagibacterales bacterium, assembly GCA_016882165.1. Lineage (GTDB taxonomy): Bacteria > Pseudomonadota > Alphaproteobacteria > Rickettsiales > UBA1997 > UBA2645. Next base: position 6,753 of record VHBV01000003.1, on the reverse strand, counting down.
AAGAAAAATCACTTTTGTGAACTTTAAGGTGTTCAGTTAAATTGTTGATTTGTTTAGTTAAAACTGCACATTGAACTTCCGGTGAACCGGTATCTAATTTTCCTTTAGCACTTTTTTGGGCAAATGCTTTTACAACTTCTTTTTTTGATTTTGTAAGAATTGACATCCTTTTTTCCTTAATTGCGTTAACTTTAAAAAACATTAATTGGCTTAAGTAAGTTTTTATCAAACTCCCCCAGTCCTATTAATACACCATTATTGACAACTCTTGCCTTTGAAACAAAGTCATTAGAATTATGATTTAAATTTGAAGATGAACAGTCCGAAACATTATTTATTGTGATAATCTGACCATTTCTGAACCTAGAGGCATCTAGATCATCTAGCTTTATTTCAACCATGAAATCCAAGACATCGTGCAAAGAAAGCAGCGAGCCATCAAAAAAACTTTCGCCATAATTAACTAGCCTTTTTAACTTAGCAAGTGAAATTATTTTTTTGTAATTAAATTTTCCAACTTCTAATCTTTTTAGTTGCGATACATAGCCACAAATTGCCATTTTTTTACATAAATCACGTGCTATAGATCTTACATAAGTGCCTTTTGAACACGCAACTTCAAAATCTCCATATTCCGAGTTATTAGCGAGCATTTTTATGAAAAAAATTTCAACCTCACGTTGTTTTATTTCAAAATTAATTTCGTTTCTAGCCAATTCATAAGCTCTTTTTCCGTCAATTTTAAGTGCTGAGAAGCGAGAAGGAGTTTGTTTAATCTTGCCAATAAAAAATGGCAAAATTGTAATTATTTGATCATTAGTAGGTCTTAAATCACTGGTTTCTTCAACTTTCCCTTCAATATCATCTGTATCACGAAACTCACCCCAACTAATACGAAAAAAATATCTCTTTTTAGCATCCATAATGTGCTGACAAGTTTTTGTAGCTTTATTTATGGCAACTGGAAGAACGCCTTCGGCAAAAGGATCCAAAGTTCCTCCATGACCAACTTTTTTTGCAGCAGTAATCTTTTTAACTATTGCAACAACTTTAGCAGAAGAATACCCAACCGGCTTTTCAACATTTATCCAATAATTATCCTGAGAAAAATTTAGCGTCATTAAATCATCTTTTAAAACTTATCAAAGATAGGAATTTTCTTAATCAGAAACCTAAAAAGGTGGTTACAAAAAAATAAAGGCGGATTTATGTGATTGGTAAAAATTTTTTCTATACAATGTGACTATCACATTATTTATAAAAATACTATCAATCAATAAATCCGCCAAGATTTAAGTAACATTACACAGTGTTAGCACCAGAGATAATGTCAATCAGTTCTTTTGTAATATTTGCTTGTCTAGTTCTATTATAAACTAGTGTCAAATTTTTAATCATTTTACCAGCATTATTGCTAGCTGCTTCCATTGCAGCCATCCTTGCACCTTGTTCTGAAGCACTATTTTCAAGAAGCTCATTATAAATTTGCATAGCAATATTTTTAGGCAATAAATCGTGCAAAATCTCTTCTTCACCTGGTTCGTATTTCACAGGAGAATCAAAATTTTGATCTTTTGCTTCGTAGTGAATTTGTGCTGGAATTAGTTGCTTAAGAACTTGTTCTTGAGCAATTGCCGATTTAAATTTGCTATAAATAACTTCGCAAACGTCAAACTGATTCTCATCATATAACTTGACTAACTTGTTAGCTATCTCTTCAGCATTTTGATATTCAATTACACCTCTAAAGATACCAAAAACTTGATCAATCATTTTTTTGCTATATGATGATTTAAGCTGTTCATAAGCTTTCTTACCAACACATATTATCTTTACTTCTTTTCCTTGCGAAATCAAACCATGAATATGAGTTTTAGCAAACTTAACAGTAGAGCTATTCAAACCGCCACAAAGTCCGCGATCAGAAGACAAGACAACTATTAGATGAGTTGAGTTTTTGCCTTTTCCAGTTAGAAGAGGAAACTTCTCACTGAAATTTCCTTTAACAGAAATATTTGAAGCCAAGTTTGAAACCATTTCTTCAATTTTTTCAGCAAAAGGTCGTGATGCTTCAACTGCATGTTTAGCTTTTTTCAAACGCGATGCCGCAACCATTTTCATGGCTTTAGTCATTTTTTGCGTCGATTTAACCGACTTAATTCTGGTTTTTAGAGTCTTTAAATTTGCCATATTTCTTTATGACTATTTTTTCTCATGAGTTAATCTATCTTCAAGTCCAGCATGATCAAAGTGGCTTGAAGGAGCATGGTTTAAGAAAACTGATAAAAATTCTTCAATTGCTTTTTTCAATTTAGCTTCAACTTCTTCAGAAATTTTTTGTTGCTGCTTAATTGAATCTAGAATATCAGGATATTGAGTTCTTAATTTACGCAAGAATTCTTGTTCAAATTTTACAACTTCTTTAGCTGGAACTTTGTCTAAATAACCTTTTACACCAACATAAATTGAAGCAACTTGTTCTTCAAAACCAAGAGGTGAATACTGATTTTGCTTTAACAATTCAGTTAATTTACGACCTTTATCAAGCAATTTTTGAGTTGCAACGTCTAAATCAGAACCAAACTGTGCAAAAGCTTCAAGCTCACGGAATTGAGCCAAATCAAGCTTTATTGTTCCAGCAACTTGTTTCATAGCTTTAGTTTGAGCGGCAGAACCAACACGAGATACCGACAAACCAACGTTAACAGCTGGTTTGATACCTTTGTAGAAAAGCTCTGTTTCTAAGAAAATTTGCCCGTCAGTAATTGAAATTACGTTAGTTGGAATGTAAGCAGAAACGTCACCAGCTTGTGTTTCAATTATTGGAAGCGCAGTTAGTGAACCACCACCCATTGCATCAGACATTTTCGCAGCTCTTTCAAGTAGTCTTGAGTGAACATAAAATACGTCTCCAGGGTAAGCTTCACGTCCTGGTGGACGACGAAGTAGCAAAGACATCTCACGGTATGCAACAGCGTGTTTAGACAAATCATCATAAGCTACAAGTGCGTGCATTCCATTATCACGGAAAAACTCACCAGCTGTGCAACCAGTGTATGGAGCAAAAAATTGTAAAGCTGCGCTTTCAGAAGCAGTTGCAGAAACAACAATTGAATACTTCATTGCGCCAGCATCTTCCAAAGTTTTAACGATTTGAGCTATTGTTGAACGTTTTTGACCAATTGCAACATAGATACAGTAAAGCTTTTTCTTTTCATCATTTTCTTCATGTGCTTTAGCTTGATTAATGAAAGTATCCAAAACAATAGCTGTTTTACCAGTTTGACGATCACCAATAATCAATTCTCTTTGACCACGTCCAATTGGAATCAAACTATCCACAGCTTTAATACCTGTTTGCATTGGCTCACCAACTGACTGACGAGCAATAATTCCAGGAGCTTTAATTTCAACACGACGGTATTCAACGTCTGTAAGAGGACCTTTTCCATCAATTGGATTACCAAGTGCATCAATCACTCGACCCAAAAGACCTTTTCCTACTGGAACTTCAACGATTTTTCCAGTTCTTTTTACATCAGAACCTTCTTTAATTGTTTGAGCATCACCAAAAACTACAATACCAACATTGTCAGCTTCAAGGTTAAGCGCCATTCCTTTAACGCCAGATTCAAACTCTACTAGTTCACCAGCTTGTACGTTGTCAAGGCCGTAAACTTTAGCAATTCCGTCACCAATTTTAACAACTTCACCAATTTCTTTTAACTCTGCAGAAGTTCTGAAATTCTCTACTTTTTTCTTTAAAATATTGGAAAATTCTTCTACTCTAAATTCCATAATTTTGCGCTTTAATTATTATTATTTTACCAAAACAAAACAGCTTTGGATTATTTAATTACAAATCGTTTACTAATTCTTGCTTCAAAGAAGAAAGCTGAGTTTTTAAGCTTAAATCAATGATATTAGAATTGATTTTTACCTGGAAACCGCCAAGAATTTTTTCATCAAGCTTTTCAGTTATTTCAACTGTTTTTCCTGAATATTTTTTCTCAATTGCCAATCTAATTTGGTCAATCTGTGATTTATCTGCTTTAGAAGCAAAGATAACTTCAGCCGAGAGAATATTTTTTTGTATTTTTACCAAAGAAACAAATTCCTGATATACTTCTAAAAATAGCGCTAATCTTTTATTGTAAGCCAAAGTAAGCAAAAAGTTTGAAACCGTAGCATCGAAAGAGAATTTTTTAGTGATTTCAGCCATAATCTCAACTAGATCTGGACGAGAAATTACAGGATTTTGCAATTCATGAGCAAAACTTTCACTAAAATTTTTCTTAAAAATGTCTAATTGCTCCATGACTTTGTCAATAGCACTGTCTTTTTTTGCCACAGAAAAAAGGGCTTTAGCGTAATTTTTAGCAACTATGGAAGCTTTTGACATTACTTAAAAAAGAATTAAGAAATTTAAAGAAAAAACATCGAAAAAACACACAAGTTTCCGACAAAATTTAATTAGGGGCGTGCAAAATAACTGTCTGCCAAATAAAAAGCAACTGATTTGTTTATTGAATTACTTAATTTTTGCACAGAAATATTGCTTCATCTTACAAACTTTACCTCACAAAGGCAAACAAATTAAAGAAACAAAAATAAAATTTGACTAAAAATTACCAAATAAAAGATTAACGATTTATAGGATCAACATTTTCCAAACTTTCATATTGCGCAACTTCAGAATCAAAATAATTACCCTTACTTGAAGTTGCAATATGAAATAAAGCATCTCCTTTATTGATCAAAGGCAACTTAGAAATGCCAATGATAATTCCATTTTCATGCGCGCGAACCAAACTTTTATTATCACCAAAAGGATTGCTCAATTCTCCCAAAACATCTCCTTTTACGACTAGCTGACCTAATTTAGCACTAATTTTATGAATTCCACTTTTTGGAGCCCTTAACCAAGAACTAGCTTGGGCAATAAAAACTCTTTTTTTATTTACAGGACAAACTTTTGACTCAATCATACCAATTTCACGCATGAAATTGAATATGCCAGAAACACCCGTTTCAATAACGTTCTCATCAAATCTTAACGCTTCTCCTCCTTCATAAAGTAACATTGGAATTTTTTCTTGAGCAACTGCTTCACGCAAAGATCCATCACGAAGATTTGCATCTATTATAACTGGAGCCCCAAAAGCTTTAGCAAGATTTCTGGTTTTTTCATCAGAAATATTCGCTCTAATTTGAGGGTAATTACAACGATTAAAAGCACCAGTATGTAAATCAATTCCATAATCTGATTGTTTAACAACTTCACGCATAAACTTGTAAGCAACTTGTGAAGCAAGAGAACCGTTTTTTAATCCTGGGAAACAACGGTTTAAATCGCGTCTGTCAGGCAAATAGCGCGAACGATCATTAAAACCAAAAATATTTACAATTGGAATTGCAATTAATGTACCATTAATTTTTTTTAAGAGATTTGACTTTAAAACTCTTCTGACAATTTCTATACCATTAATTTCATCACCATGAATTGTAGAGCAAATGAACAAAGTAGGGCCGTCATTTTTACCACGAACAACTTCAAGTGGCATATTAACATCTGTAAAATCGTAAATGCTTCCCATATCAATATTGATACGAGAACGTTCACCACATTTTACTTCTATGCCTTCAATTACAAATTTTTTGGAAGTTTTTTTAATCATCTATTTACGATTCAAATGTGCATAAGAAAGAATTTTATAGCAAAGCTTTGCTGATAAAAAGTCACAAGAATGTAGTTGTTTTACTGGCGCTAACTCAACCACATCTGCACCCACAATGTTAGAAATTTTACTTGCTTCACGGATGATGTCTAAAGCATCTTCCCACATTACACCACCTGGTTCAGGAGTTCCTGTTGCTTGCATTAAACTTGAATCAAATCCATCTAAATCAAAAGTTAGAAAAACTGGACGCCCTTTCAATGGAGCAACTATTTTCTTTGGATCCCAACTTCTTCTATCTTTACCAAAATGAATTGCGATTCTGTGTTTATTGGCTTCAAGGTATGGAATCTCGCCAGCAGAAATATTTCTTATACCACAGGAAATTAAAGTTGAAATTGGGTTGTCCATAACTCGGCGCAAGGCGGCTGCATGCGAATAATGCTCGCCATCGTAACCATCACGTAAATCAGCGTGAGCATCAAAATGCAAAATTGCCAAATCAGGATATTTCTTCACGAAAGGACGAATTGAACCAGCAGTAATTGAATGTTCACCACCTAAGATTAAAGGAAACTTTCCAGCATCAAGAATTTTTTCAGTAATTTTTTCTAATTGCTTCAAAGATTTTACAACCGAAGTGCGGTCAATTTTTGGCTCTTTCATTGTTACAACACCATATTTTCTGAAAGGCTCGCACCAAAATTCTTCATCAAAAAGTTCAACTTGTTGTGATGCTTTAATAATTGCTTTTGGTCCATTTTTTGTACCACCACCATAACTTACTGATTTTTCCAATCCAAATGGAATAACTACAACTTTGGCATCTTCTAAAGATTTTAAATATTTTTCCTCAACACCAAGAAAACCTGAGGCTTGCGGCATTAGGTCTAATTGACTAAGGTCAGATTTAACTTCTTTTTTCTTAACAACTTTTTTCACTACAGATTTTTTTATATTCTTTTGTGTCATATTAAATTAAGAAATTTTAATAGCATATTTTTTGCTTAAATACTTATTTACAGAAGTTCTTTCTTCAGCCGTTAAAATCTTTTCAAAAGCAATTATTTCTGCA
>VHBV01000002.1 GCA_016882165.1 Candidatus Pelagibacterales bacterium | reverse complement strand
GTCACTTAGAAGTAGTTGAGAAACTTTTAGCATATAAAAACGAAAATGGGGAACTTTTAGCAGATAAAGACATTGACGTTAATAAAGCTAACGTAAATGGCCACACCGCTTTAATGTTTGCCGCCCAAAATGGTCACTTAGAAGTAATTAAGGAACTTTTAGAAGATAAAGACATTGACGTTAATAAAGCTAACGTAAATGGCCACACCGCTTTAATGTTTGCCGCCCAAAATGGTCACTTAGAAGTAATTAAGGAACTTTTAGAAGATAAAAAAATTGATGTTAATAAAACTGAACCAAATGGCAACACCGCTTTAATGATTGCCGCCCGAAAAGATCACTTAGAAGTAGTTGATAAGATTGTTAAGAAACTCTGCATAGACGGAGTTGATCCTCGAGATATTTCTTATATCGCAAGAGATCGGCCAAAGATATTTAGGGATGCCAATAAAATTTCTAGTTTTGCCAACCAAATATGCTCTTTCATTGCAAAAGATCTTAATTTTAGCATGGCTGGTCAGAAAAAAGTTGAGCTGTTAGCTAGAAAATCTTTGTTTGAAGAAATGTTTGCTGACAAAAACAAAGAAAATGTCGATTTCATAACCAATAACTTTACACAAAATGAAGCTGCGAAGAACATTGCCGGAGCAATAAAAGAAGGACTTCAATCTTCTGAGGGAGTTATTGAACCTTCAAATAGCAAACTTTCTTTGATTCCTTTTAATGATCCAAAAACTCTAAATACAGAATATGAAGGAATTAAAGATTTGGTCGACTCCCCTATCAAAGAATTCATAAGCCAAATTTTAGCACCAAGAACAAATTCTATTCGCAGTCCAGATGCGGTTGCACTAAATATGGCATTAGATGATAGATCTAGGTCGTAAAAAGTTAGGCTAATTTTTAGAGTTGGATTTAGGTAAAATTTAGCTGAAAATTCTGCTTGAATGCTCTCTTAAATTTTAATGGATTTTTGGGGAGCATAACCTCTTGATCCCAATAAATTTATTTGCAAATTGAAAAAAGCAGGATTCAGAGGCTTCTATTTAGACAAAGGTTAATCAACAAATAAGAAAAATATCAAAAAATACCATTTACTCTGGTAATCAGATAGCATTTTTTGAGATTTAATAAAAATCTTTGCAATTAAAAACCTCTTTCTTCCTCCAAAGTTAAAGCAACATCAAAAGCTGTTTGCTCGTCAAGATGGTTTGCTATTATTTGTAAACCCAAAGGTAAATTATCTTTATCAAAACCTACAGGAACAGAAATTGCGGGAACACCGGCTAAATTGACAGGAATTGTAAAAATATCGTTCAAATACATTTTTACTGGATCAGAATTGCCAATTGTTTTAGATTCAGCAATTGAAAAAGCTGCACTTGGAGTTGTTGGAGTCAAAATTGCATCAACTTTTTTGAAAGCCTCTTTAAAATCTTGCAAAATTAAGCGTCTTACTTTTTGCGCCTTTTTATAATAAGCATCAAAATATCCTGCAGAAAGAACATAAGTTCCTGTTAAAATTCTTCTTTTCACCTCGTCGCCAAAAGCAATAGCACGAGTTTTTTCATACATTTCATCAAGCGAAAAACCATCTCCTTCAACTCTGAATCCATAACGTACTCCATCAAATCTTGCTAAATTTGATGAACATTCTGCCGATGCCAGAACATAGTATACTGCACCAGCATAAGAAGTATGAGGAAGAGAAATTTCAATGATTTCAGCACCACGTTTTTTTAAAATTTCTTTGCCTTTATTCCATAGATCAATAATTTCTTGTGACATTCCTTCAACTAAATATTCTTTTGGAATGCCAATTTTTTTGCCTCTAACATCAGAGTTCAGAAGCTTCTCAAATTGTGGAACAAAAGCTTCAACAGAAGTAGAATCCTTGCTATCAAAACCAGATATAACTCTTTGTAAAAGAGCTGCATCATAAACATTATTTGCAAAAATTCCTGCTTGATCTAAAGAACTTGCAAAAGCAACCATACCAAAACGAGAACATCTACCATAAGTTGGCTTGATTCCAACAGTGTTAGTAAAAGAGGCTGGTTGTCTGATTGATCCACCTGTATCAGAGCCAGTAGCGCCAAGGCAAAGGTTTGCTGCGACTGCCGCAGCTGATCCTCCTGAACTTCCACCGGGAACTAAATTCTCATCAGAATTATCTTTTTTATAAGGATTAATTACCGGACCAAAATAACTATTAGTATTTGCAGACCCCATAGCAAACTCATCCATATTCAGCTTGCCCAAAGTAATTGAACCTGCATCTAAAAGCTTTTGAGTGACGGTTGATTCATAAGTTGGAACAAAATTTTCCAACATTTTAGAGGCACAAGTTGTGCGAATATTTTTTGTACAAAACAAGTCTTTAATTCCAAGAGGTATACCTTCTAAATCTCTTAATTTAGAAGCCGCTATATTTTCATCTGATTTTTTAGCACTTTCTAATGCGATATCAAAAGAGTCAGTAATAAAAGCATTCAGATGACGATTTTGCTCAATATTTTTGATATATGCAGAAGTTACTTCTGTTGCAGAAAAGCTTTTTGTTTTATAGCCTTCAATAACTTGGCGAATTGTAAGTTTTGTAAGTTCCATTTTAAGTAAAATTAAAAATTGAGATAACTTGAATATAGCCAGCCTTTGCAATAACTCAAGTAAGAAAACTACTTAGTTTCAACTGAAATAATTGGCTGATACTTTCTTACCAAAATATAACCCTCATGAAATAAAGTTTTGTAAGAATAAATTTGATCAGAACTTTTATAATAACATTTGAACAAATCTTTAACTTTCTGTGAAGGAGAAGAAACGCTTCTTGCACCTGCATTATTATAATACCAAATTGCATCATAAGTTTCACGATCCGTTGGCAAATGCGTAAAACAGCCAAGCCTTGGAGCAAGATTAGAAGGGTCAATACAAGAATTTGAAAATAATATTATTACTAAAAATATCAGTTTTTTCATTTTTTATACCCAATATGAATTGCTGCTGTTCCAAAAGTTAAATTTTTATAAGAAACATCAACAAAACCAGCATCTTCAATCATTTTTTTGAATTGATCTTGTGATGGAAATTTACGAATGCTTTCAACCAAATATTGGTAGGAATCTTTATCTTTTAAGACTACTTCTCCAATTTTTGGAATTACTTTGAAAGAATATGCATCATAAATTTTTTGTAAAAAATAATCATTAACTTTAGAAAATTCTAAACAAATAAATTTACTATTTGGTTTTAAAACTCTGTAGGCTTCACGAAGAGCAACATCAATATTAGTAAAATTTCTAATACCAAAAGCAATTGTGAAGAAATCAAAAGTTTCATTTTCAAAACAAAGATTTTCACCATCACAACAGGTAAAAGTAAGGTTTTGAAAAAGGTTTAAATCAACAGCTCGCTCTTTACCAACATCAAGCATTTCTTGATTAATATCTACAACGTCAATTGCACATTTAACAGTTTGTGAGTTAGCTTTTTTGGTAATTCTAAAAGCAATATCTCCAGTTCCACCCGCCAAATCGATTACTCTGAAATTTTTACTTTTGTCATTAAAATCAATTTCTTTTACCATTTCATTTTTCCATACTCTATGGACGCCAGCACTCATTAAATCGTTCATCAAATCATATTTTTTTGCAACTGATGAAAAAACTTCTTTGACAAGATTAGATTTTTCTTCACGATTTACTTTTTTAAAACCGAAATCTGTTTCTTTATTTTCCATATTAAATTTATTTGTAATGAAAACTTCTGATTTTAATTTTGAACTGCCAGAAAACTTAATTGCTAACCAGCCTTTTTTCCCGAAGGAAGAAACTAAAATGTTAGTTTATAAAAATGATGAAATTCTAGATTGCAAGATAATCAACTTAATTGATTTTTTGCAAGAAGGAGATGTTTTAGTTTTTAATGACGCCAAAGTTATAAAAGCAAAATTAAGTGCAAAAATATCACGCAACCAAGCAATTCTTGATTTCAACTTAGATCAAGAAGATGAAGGAATTTGGAATGCTTTGTGTCGTCCAGCAAAAAAAGTAAAACAAGGCGATATTTTAGAAATTGCTCCTAATTTTAGTGCCGAAGTTTTACAAAAAAATGATGATGGATTCATTAAAATTAAGTTTAACTGTAATTTTTCTGAACTGCAGAAAAACCTAGATAAATTTGGCTCAATTCCTCTTCCACCCTACATAAAAAGAGAAGAAAAGAACTCTCAGGATCAAACAAACTATCAAACTATTTATGCCAAAAATGGAGTTGCCGTTGCTGCGCCAACAGCAGGACTACATTTTACTCAAAAAATTTTCGATCTTTTAGAACAAAAAAAAGTTAAAAAAGCTTTTGTTACTTTAAATGTTGGAGCAGGAACTTTCTTACCAGTCAGAAGTGACAATATCAATGAACACAAAATGCATAACGAATTTTTTTCTATTTCAAAAGAAACTGCAGAAATTATTAATTCCGCTAAAAAATTAGGGAAAAAAATTGTGGCAGTTGGCACAACATCTTTAAGAGCTCTTGAATCTTCTTGCAATTCAGAAGGCTTCATTGAAGCAAACAGTAGAAGAACTGATATTTTTATTTATCCACCATATAGCTTTAAATCTGTTGATGTTTTGATGACAAATTTTCACTTGCCAAAGTCAACTTTATTTATGCTAATTTGCGCTTTTGTTGGCAAGAATGAAGGGTTTAGAATTTATGATTACGCTATTAGAGAAAATTATCGCTTTTATTCTTATGGTGATAGTTCATTGCTGTTTAAAAAATAAACTATAATTTCCAACTAATAGGAATTTTGTAACCACGCAGGAACTGTTTTATCAATATCTCTTTTTGTAGTATCTTCAACTCTTATTAAAGAAGTTTCACGAGTGGAATTTTCTCTTTTATACTCATCACGATATTTTGTAAGTAAACGTTCCATTTTTCTGGTTTTTCCAACCAAGTCTGGCGCATCGCTACTTACAATTTCCATTTCCTCTTGATCTAAATAAAGCTGAACATAGTTGTAAGTTGTGTGATCATCAATGCTTGGCAAGTTATTTTCTTTAAAGATAAATTCACGAACCAAATTTTCACCACGAGAATTACGCCAAGAAATATTAACTCTTCCAAAGAAATCAGATTTACCATCAATGTAAAAAGATTGACTTCGACTTTCACCAGGACCTAAAGACGAAAGAGATAAATTGTGTTTTTCTGCCCAATTACATCTAATATCGCCAATTTTTTGTTGGCTAGCATTACTAATATAAACAACAGGACTTTCCAAGTTTGCACTACAAGAGACTAAAGCAAATATTAATATCAGGTACTTTAAGGCAAGTTTCATAATTAGTCTAATGATTGTACTCTGATTAGAACACTTTTGACAGCATCTCCCGGGCAATTGTAAAGATTAATACGACTTGGCACGCAATCAACAAATACTCCTCGCAATTCTGCATCACTACGATGTTTAATCATTAGACGATCCATCATTTTGGATTTACCACTAATATCTACAATATCGCTGGTAATTATTTCAATATCATCTTGTGAAAAATAGAACTGCACATAACTAAAACTGAACTTGTCTTTTATGCTTGGTAAATGATCTTTTTGGATAGTAAAGTTTTTCATCAACTTCTCTCCTCTAGCATTCATCCAGGAAACCGAAACATCGCCAAAAAAATCAACTTCTTGCTTAATATAGAAAGTTTGCGTTCTACTGTCTCCTGGACCTAAATTTGGAAGAGTTAGAACATTTTTTGACACCCAATTTACTCTAATATCTTTAACCATATCTGGGCTAACATTACTAAAATAAATAGTTGGAGCTTCTCTTCTAGAAGAAGAGCAAGAAATCAATAGAAATAACAATGCAATAGTAAAGTAATTTTTTTTCATAAATTATTATTAGCTTTGAAAATTTCACGCGTTTTAATTGCTTTAGCAAAACGCGAAAAAGCAAATAAAAAGCTATAAATTATTCCGTCAAAACCGTAAACAATATATCGACGAACAAAGTAAGCTTTTAAAAAAGCAAAAAATGGTGTTAGTAGAACTTTAAAAACTGAAGGACATTTATTCTTGTTAAAACTATCTTGAGCCTGCATTTGAGAGTAAGAATTTATCTTTTCAATCCAATGTGAAAATGAACGAAAAGATTGATGATAAATTATATTTTCTAACTGACCGATATTATTTTTTGTTTTATCTTTTATCTCAACTGAGTCATGTACTGAACTATCTTTAAATCCAGCGTAATCTTTATTATATAAACGTAGTTGATTATAGTAATAAGCAAATTTATTTGGCTTTTTTTCAAAACGAAATTTATTTACTATTTTAACACGGAAACCCGAATAATTTTCTTGTAAATTTTTACTAAAAATTTCCACTATTTCTTGGCATAGTTCTTTTGAAACTTCTTCATCAGCATCAATATTTAAAATCCACTTGTTACGGCATTCTTTTTCGCCAAAAATTTTCTGCAAACCATATCCATTCCATTTATTAAACATAAGTTTTGCACCCAAACTTGCTGCAATTTTACAAGTATCATCTTCACTTCCTGAATCAATAACCAAAATTTCGTCGGCGATTTCTTTCACAGCTAAAATCACGTCACTTATTCTATCGGCTTCATTCTTAGTAATTATAAAAACTGACAAGGGTAATTTTTTTGACAAGGCTTAAGTAGAATTTGGTTGAAAAAATTAGTAAAAACTTCATAAATGTATATCTATATCACTTTCCTCATGTAATTGCAATTTATTTTATAAATAAGCCATGAAAAATTCGCGTAAAATATCTATAATTTTAATTAGCTTATGCCTTCTAATTGGGTTTTTTGCTTTAGTTATCAACAACTATAAAAACAAAACTTCTCTTAAAGAAACTGAAGCGCAACAAGTTGAAAACGAAAATACTGAGCAAAATTCTCAAGATAAAGTCAGCGAAGCAGTGAATCAAGAATCGCAAAGCCCTGAAACACAAGTTATAAAAAATAGCGAACTTTTAAAACCTCTTTCTTCTGACATAATTTTAGGTGATAAATCTGCTCCTGTTGTAATAATTGAATATTCTTCACTTTCTTGTCCTCACTGCGCTGCCTTTCATCGCGAGTCTTTTGATAAAATAAAAAATGAGTATATCTCAACAAAAAAAGTTCAATTCATCCATCGCGATTTTCCACTAAATCAATCTGCTTTAGCGGCTTCCATGCTTGCTTCTTGTCAAGCTGAAGGTAATCCTGAAAAATATTACATGCTATTAAAAGCATTGTTTAAAACTCAAGATTCTTGGGCCTTTGATCAAAAATTCTTGGAGAAGCTACAATCAATTGCTCAACTTGATGGAATGAGTTCTGAAAAATTTAACTCTTGTGTTAATAACCAAAAACTTCAAGAAACTATTTTGAATCATCGTATAGAAACTTCTAAATCTTTAGAACTTAAATCTACTCCAACTTTTTTCATTAACGGAGAAACTTTAGAAGGATATACAGACTATGTTACAATTAAGAATTTAATCGATAAAAAACTTTCTCAAAACTAATTAATGTCTAAAATTGTAATAGAAAATTTGGTTAAATCTTTCGCCGAGAAACAAGTTTTACGAAATGTAAATCTTGAAGTAAAAAAAGGCGAATCCTTGGTTATTCTTGGAGGTTCTGGAAGTGGTAAATCTGTTTTGATAAAGAACATTGCCTGTCTGATGCAACCAACTTCTGGAAGTATAAAAATTGATGAACAAGAAATAACTAATCTAAATCAAAAAGGCCGCGACAAATTGATGGAAAAATTTGGCTTTCTATTTCAAGGAGGAGCGCTTTTTGATTCATTGCCAATATGGCAAAACGTGGCTTTTCGTTTGCTAAATCAAAAAAAAATCAACAAAAAAGAAGCTAAGGAAATTGCAATTGAAAAACTACAATCTGTAGGCTTAAGTGCAAAAACAGCAGATCTGTTTCCGTCAGAATTATCAGGTGGTATGCAAAAAAGAGCTTCTCTTGCTCGCGCGATTGCTGCAAATCCGGAAATTATCTTTTTCGATGAACCAACAACCGGTCTTGATCCGATAATGGCGGATGTCATAAATGATCTTATCATAAGCAACTCAAAACAACTTGGGGCAACCACTGTTACCATTACCCATGATATGGCTTCAGCAAGAAAAATTGCTGATAAAATTGCTATGCTTTACGAAGGTGAAATCATTTGGTTTGGCAATGTTTCTGATATGTATTCTTCAAATAATCCATATCTTGATCAATTTATTCACGGCAGAGCCGAAGGTCCAATTAATTTTTTGGCTAAATAACTATGAAAAAGTCGCATAAAGCTTACTATTTAATTGAACTTTCGATTGTGATTTTAGTTATTTCTCTAATTATCGGCGCTGCTGCCAAAACTGGTTCAGTTGCAATAAGAAAAATGCGCCTAGAAACTGCCAAATCAGCAACTTTAAGTTCGCCCGTGGCATCAATTAGTGATTTGAAACTTTGGGTTGAAACTTCTCTAGATAATTCTACCGCACTTTCAAGCAGCGACACAGTTGTTGATACTTGGTATGATATAAATCCTCAATCAAAAACAAAACATAATTTGGTATCTCAATCTGCAACAACTTTAAGCTCAACTTCTTATGAAACTTTAGCCATCAACGATTTACCAGCTCTTTACTTTAGCACTGAGAATTACTTTAGTGTTACAAAACCAGAAATGTTAACCAACACTAGCTACACCGTTTTTATAGTTGAAAAACCGTCAGCTGGAGTTTACGGTTCAGATAGTGCGGCACAATTGATGGGAAGCAATTCAGCAAGCTCAAATATAAATTTAGTTTATAATAATCACAGTTTAAGCGATAACTATCACAATAAAATCCGAGCAGTTGCTTTTTCTGGTTCAAGCCATGTTGAATTTACTCACAACTTTCTTTTCAACTCCGCCAACATTCACAGCCTTAAATTTAATCAAACTGACAACAACTATTATTATTGGTTAAATGGTGGATCAAGTTATGAAGCTTCAGGAACAAGAGGAACTTCTAGCACAGCAAGCTGTAAACCTTGCTCTAACACCCAAACAATAGGCGGATATGGTTATCGTGGATATATTTCTGAAATTATAATTTTTGGAAGAAGCTTAAATGACGCAGAAAGACAAGATGTAGAAAATTATTTAAGCAAAAAATACGCAATCTCAATTAGCTAATATTCTTCAATATAAATCAATTTTGCAGCTCTTTAAATAACTAAATCTTACCAAAACAATAAAGTAGAATAGCTTTTTGCGCATGAAGACGATTTTCTGCTTCATCAAAAACCACAGATGATTTTGAGTCAATAACCGAAGCACTAACTTCAAATCCACGATAAGCTGGCAAACAATGTGTAAAAATTGCAGATTTTTTTGCAATCTTCATCAAAGAAGCATTAACTTGATATGGCATCAAAGCATTAATCTTTTTTTGTCTTAGAGCATCGTTTTTCTCTGATTCATCTCCCATTGAAAACCAAGTATCAGAAATAAGAACATCAGCATCTTTAGCTGCTTTTTTTGGATCTTGAATTTGCGAAATTTTAGCTCCAGCTTTTACAGCTTTTTTAATTTCTTGATCGGAAAAATTAAATTCTTTAGGACAAGATACTACAAGTTCATAATTAAATGCTTTTGCAGCATGTATATAAGAGTTTAGAACATTATTTGCATCACCAAACCAAACTAATTTTTTACCAGCAATTTTACCAAGATGCTCTTCTATGGTTAGAATACTTGCTATAATTTGACAAGGATGCGAAAAATCAGATAAAGCGTTAATTACTGGTTTTGAAGAATTTTGAGCTAGTTCAAGAATTGTTGAATGAGCATTTGAACGAATCATAATTGCGTCAACAAAACGAGAAAGAACTTTTGCAGTATCTTCAACTGTCTCTCCTTTACCCAGCTGCATATCATTTTTGTTCATGACAATTGCGTGTCCACCAAGTTGATTGATTCCAACTTCGAAAGAAACTCTGGTACGCGTAGAGGTTTTTTCAAAAATCATTGCCAAGTTTTTTTGCTTTAGTAGCTCAGCTTGTGCAAGAGGCTTTTTGTTACTTTTGAGCTTTTTTGCTAAGTTAACAATATTTCGCAAATCTTTTGCGCTAATCTTATCAAGATCTATAAAGTGTTTAACTTCTTTTTTAGCCATATTTCAAACAGTTTAAAATTAGTTTTGAAAATTAAGAGAAAGATGCGAATCTATGAGTTAAGCAGTAATTGTCAAATTAAAATGGTATACATCAATTCTTTTAAAAAATGTCTAAAAAAAATAAAAAAATTTTTATCAGTAGTGGCGGAACAGGAGGCCATATAATTCCAGCTCGTTGTTTAGCAGAAGAACTGAGTAATTCAGGTTATGAGGTTACTTTTTTTGGAGATGAAAAATATAGAAACTACATAAAGCCAGAAGACAAATTTAAATCTTATATTATTCAATCTTCACAGATTGAAAAAAAACCTCTCAAACTTGCAAAAGCAACTTTCAAAATTTGCATTGGAATTTTACAGTGTTTTTCCAAAATCATAAAAAATCGTCCAAACTATGTAGTTACTTTTGGTGGTTATTCAACATTTCCAATCTTGATTGCTTCAATATTTACTAAAACTGAGATCATCTTGCATGAGCAAAATTCTCACTTAGGAAAAGTAAACCGTATTTTTGCAAAATATGCCAAGAAAATTGCTTTAAGCTTTGCTGAAACTTCTGGAATTGATGCAAAATTTCACAATAAATTAACTTTCGTTGGAAATCCAGTGCGCCAAGAAATTATTGATCTAAATAAAGTTCCTTATCAATTACCAAGGCAAGATGAAGTAAAAGAAATTCAAGACAATAAAATGGGATATAACATTCTTTTAGCTTCTGATTTCAAAGATTTAGAAACAGCCACTAATTATCAAGATAAGTTATTTAATATTTTAATAATTGGAGGCTCTGGCGGCGCTAAAATTTTCAGCGAAATTTTACCTAAAGCATTCTTTAATTTGAACGAAGAACTAAAAAATAATATCAACATAATGCAGCAATGTCGCAAAGAGCTTGTCAAGTCAACTTTTAGTCAATATAAATCTTTTAACTTAAACGTTGAAGTTAAAGCATTTTTTTCAGATATGCCTGAAAAAATAAAAACTGCACATTTAATTATTGGTCGCTCTGGATCGTCATCAATTTTTGAATTTTGTGCTGCAAAAAAACCAATGATCCTAGTGCCTTTTGCTAATTCTGCGGATAATCATCAAGAAAAAAACGCTTCTTTCTTGGAAAAAAACAAAGCAGCAATTGTTATAAGAGAAGAAGAATTTACTATTAATAAAATTGGTGAAATATTAAAAGATCTCATCGGAAATGAGAAAAAATTGCAAGAAATGTCACAAGCATCAAACTCTCTAGCAATAATTAACGCCACCAAAAATTTGGCCAATTTAGTTACAGATTAATTAGACTTATGTCAGAAATTAAAAATCAAGAGCCTAACATTGAAGAAGCTCAAATAGAGAAAGAAAATACTATATCTGAAATTTTGCGTCAAAAAAGAATAGAGCTCAATATTGATATTAATGATGCTGCTTTGTATCTGAAAATTAAAAAAAGCGATATTGAAGCAATTGAAAGTGGCGAATTTGAGAATGTAACAAAACATCTTTATTTACTTGGAACTCTTAGATCTTACGCAAGATTTTTAAAAATTGATCAGTCTGTTATAGCAAATAAAATTACGGCTGTAAACGTTAGATCAAATATTGAAAACAAAAAACATCAACTGATAAATATTGGTGAGAATAATGATTTAAAACCTTCAAAAGATCAGTTCTTTAATTTTCTTTTAATATCAATTTTATTATTTCTGGTTTTGTTATCTCTATTTAACTTTTACTCAGATAAAAGCGATTTGATTACAAATGATGTAATAATTGAAGAATTACAACGCTTATCATTTTAAAACTATAAAAGAATAAAGTGTCAAAAATAGTTGATTTAAAAATAAAAATATCAGGCGTTCTGAGTCATTTAGTAGAAATAAAGTCGCGTCTAAAATTTTTTGAATCAAAGAAAATCAAAATCTCTGTTTTAGTATTCTGTACTATAATTGCTTTTTTACTTTCAATTCCTATTACATTCAACAATTCCGCTCTTAAATTCAAAATTGAACAAGAACTTAGTGCCGCCTTAAGTACGAATTTTTCAATTAAAGATGATGTGGAAATTCAATTAATTCCTTCACCCGCAATAAACTTGAGCAATTCTCTTCTGCAAAATTATGGCAGCGATAATAAAGTTTATAATATTTACTCTTACCACACTAAAATAAAACTTTCTTTCCTTGAAATGTTACAAGGAAACTTTGTCATTAAAGAAATGATTTTCTCTAATGCTATTATAGAAAGATATTATGTAGCAAATCAACCCAACAACCCAGAAAATAAGCTTCGTAGCAAAATTGCTCAAATTATAAATGAAGCTGAAAAAGGTAATATAAAAAAAGCAGAGGAAGGCTTTAGTTATAACTTTTTTTTAGGATCTAAAATCAAAGCCGCAAACTTAAAACCAAGCAACTTATCAGAAAATAATATTACCATCGCTTTAGAAAATTCTTCTTTAATTCTTTATGATAAATCTGCCCGAAAAAAAATAATTGATGACGTTAACTTCAAAGTAACTTTTAAAGAAAACAGTATCACTTCTTCTGGCTACTTCAGCGATGACAAGGTAATAAATGAGTTTTCTTTATCTGCCTATTTTGACTCAAGTTCAAAATGGAGAAAGTCCGTATTTAAACTAAATTCACCATTTGTTAACTTGAAAATTAAAGGTAACTTTACTTCTAAAAATAAAGGTCTTTTTCATAGTGACTTTAATGGTGAACTAACTGCAGAAATTTCTGAATTACAGCCTTTTTACAAAGGTTATATCAGCAATAATAAAAACATTTATAATAAAATAAAATCAGGCGTAAACCCAATAAAAATAAGCTCTAGCGTTACAAGCAAAGAAGGAGAATTTTTATTTAATAACCTAATATTAAATTCTAGTTTAATTGGTGGTAAAGGAGACCTCTCAATTAACTTAACAGAAAAATTCACAGCCATCGACGTTCATTTAGATCTTAATAATCTTGACTTAGACAAAATTTTATCTTCGGAAAAAATAGATACTGGTGATAATAATTTATTTACCAGAACTTATCAAAATTCTGATGAAAGCACCGAAACTTTGGAACAAAATTTGCCAAAAGAAGAGAATGAAGAAGGAAAAAAAGAAGAAAAGCAAGGTAATAGAAAATCAAACCTTAATGTAGTAAAACCAATAAAAGATTTTGATGTAGCTGCCGAAATTAAGATTAAAAGCACAAAATATATGAATGGCGAAGTTAAAAATATTGATCTTTATGCCACTATTTCAAACAATGGAGAAATTATGTTTTTACCAATAGTTTTTGAAATTCCAGGAGAAGGAAAATTAAGGACAAATGGTATTTTATTTCAAGAAAATGATTTGCCTAAATTTATTGGAAAATTTGATATTCAAGGAAATAAACTAAAAGATATTTTTCAATGGTTGGGCATAGAATCGCAAAATCTTAAGTTCGATAACTTAAAAAATTACATGGTTTACTCTGACATTTTTTTAGCACCAAATAACATTTTACTGAACAACTTCTATCTGAATTTAAATTCTGATGAAAGTGAGTTGTTAGGAGAAATAAAAATTGATACCAGCAGCAAAACAACCTATATAAACAACAGTTTTCATATCAGTAAGTTTAATATCGATGACTACTTTTTAGTGTCTGGACAAAATGTTTATTTATCACCAGGTTCTTTACTGAAAAAATTATTATGGCTTAACGAAATTAGTACTAACAATAACTTTGACCTTACTTTTGATAAAATAACTTACAAAGGTGAGAATTTCACAAATCAGTCAGTAAAATTAATATTTGGACAAGGCTACTTTGAAATTAAAGATTTACATCTTGAATCTGAGAAAACTGACTTAATGGCAAACTTGATTGTTGATATAAGAGATAGAAACCCGAAATTTGACATGAGCATTTCAGCTAACAGCTTCTACTACAAATATAATAATTCAAATTTACAAGATGAAGCAGCGCATAAAAATAATTTTGCTGATCAATTTTTTGCTTTGCCATCTTTAGAAGATTTTAACGGAAGTGTTTCACTGAAATTTAACACTTTATCTTTAGACGGAATTGAAATTGGAAATGCTAAACTGACAGGAAAAATTGATAACGGAAATATCGCAATATCTGAACTTAATTGCGAAATTTATAATGGTATCCTTTCTTACAAAGGAAATATTGGAATTGGTAATAATAAAGTTTTTAACGGCAACTTATCGCTTAATAACGTCTCATTAGAAAAACTTTTGCCCGATCTAGTTGGAGTAAACAATATTTACGGTATTGCAAATATTTCGGCCAGCATTCTTGCATCAGCAAACAAAAAATCAGAATTTACTAGTAACTTTGTTAGTACAGCAAATTTCAGTTCTAATTCAGCAGTTTTGGGATATGGACTTAGTGATATAGTTCAAAAAACATTTTACAAACAATATTACAAAGACGATTTACAAGACCCAGAAAAAATACTTTTTAATCCAAAAAGCAGCACTTTATTTACAGAAGCAAGCGGTACAATAAAAGCAAATAAGAACAAAGATAACTCTTTTAAAATTAACCTTAAAGCAACTGCAGCTAACGGAATTTTATCTGGTAAATTTGATTTAGATCAAAACTCAATTGATAGTACTTTAAATATAATTTTCCTTACTGGTAACGCGCAAAAACAAATTCCAATTAATATTGCAACTTCAATCAAAGGAGAATTTGGCAATATTATGACTAGCTCTAATCTTGATCAATTAAAACAGTATATTGGAATATCAGGAAACTATATCAAATCAAATAATAATACAAATACACCACAAACACAAAATACAAAAGTTACAACGCCAGTTAACCAAATAATAAATAACACCAGTAATCAAAATAATAACTCAGATATCTTATCTTCAGAATTATCAAAAATTAAAGACCAAAAAACAGCCGAAGAGCTAAAGTCTGCGATGACTGATCCTGAAGCTTATATTGAACAAAAAAGAAAAGAAGCCGAACTAAATAAAAATAACCAACAATGACAAAACGAACATCAATCAAGGAAATTTTACAAAAAAAGAATAAAGACAAAATTATTTGCCTTACAGCCTATACCTTTCCTATGGCAAAAATTCTTGATGAATTTTGCGACATAATTTTAGTTGGAGATTCATTAGGAATGACAGTTTATGGTTTCTTAGATACTGTTGATGTAACTTTAGAAATGATGATAAATCACGGAAAAGCTGTTGTAAAAGCAACTAAAAAATCTCTGATTTTAGTAGACTTGCCCTATGGAACTTATGAAAAGTCAAAAGAACAAGCTCTTGAATCTGCAAAAAAAGTTATCTCTGAAACAGCTTGCGACGCTGTTAAAATTGAAATTTCCAAAGACCTAGTAGAAACAACTAAATTTCTTGTAGATAATGGAATTAATGTTGTAGGACATGTGGGACTTTTACCTCAAAGCGTTAGAAAAATTGGTGGATATCGTTATCAGGGAAAAGATGAGACTTCAGCAAAAGAAATTATAGAAATTTCAAAAGCAATTGAACAAGCAGGAGCTTTTGCTTTGGTAATTGAGGCTGTACCAGCACAATTGGCAACAAAAATTTCTCAATCAATAAATATTCCAACAATTGGGATAGGTGCTTCACAAAAATGTGACGGACAAGTTTTAGTAATTGATGATTTACTTGGTTTAAACCAAGAATTCAAACCACGCTTTGTTAAACGTTACAATAACCTGGTTAACGAAATTTCTAAATCAGTTAAAGAATTTTGTTCTGAAGTAAAAAGCGAGATTTTTCCAGGAAAAGACAACCTTCTTTAAGACTTAAAAAAAGACTAAATTTAAAATGTTAATACAAGAGAACCTGTTGTTTTTCTTGATTCTAAGTCACTATGAGCTTTAGCAGCTTCTGAAAAATTATAAGTAGTAATTTGTGGCCTTAAAACTCCTTTAGCAATTGCAGCAAAAACTTCTCTTGCTCCAAGTACAAGCTCTGCTCTGTTTGATTTATACATCGCAAGCATTGGACGAGTTAAATAAAGAGAATTAGCCAGCAAATAGTTCAAGTCCAACTTTTCAATATTTCCAGAAGCTTCGCCATAACTAACGCACATTCCCATTGGCCACAAACATTCTAGAGATTTTTCCAAAGTATCTTTTCCAACACCATCATAAACCAAACCAACACCACCATGGTCAGTTATCTTTGCTAATTCATCAACAAAGTTATGAGTTTTATAATTTATAACATGTGAACAACCATTTAACTGAGCTACTGCAATTTTACTATCGTCTCCTACAGTACCAATTACTTCAATTCCTAAATATTTTGCCCATTGACATAATAGCTGTCCAACTCCACCAGCTGCAGCGTGAACTAATATTTTTTTCACACTTGAAGCAACATAAACACGGTGTAGCAAGCTATGTGCCATTAAACCTTTAGCCAAAGATCCAGCAACTTGAACATCGCTTAACTCTTTTGGCGGAATAACCAAATAACGTTGATCAATTGCTCTTTTTTCGCCATAAGAACCAAGAGGACCAGTAGCATAAGCAACACGCTCTCCAACTTTAAAATCAGTAACACCAGAACCAACTGATTCTATCACACCACAACCCTCAAAACCAATATTAGCTGGCATTTGACTTAGCTTATATTGACCACGACGAAAACAAATATCAAAAAAGTTAATACCTATTACACTATGTCTAACAACAACTTCGTTTTTCTTTGGTTTTGGATCTTCAACTTTAATTGGTTTCAAAATACCACTATCACCAGTTTTATTTAGAATAATTGCTTGCATTTTTTTAATTTTTTAAATTATACTAGGAAATAAAATTTTCGATAATTTCAATTCTAAGTTATACTAAATGCAACATCAAAATTTATTTGTTTTTGATATAGAGACAATTCCAGATACAAATTCTGCTAAAAGACTGCTTAATTTAGAAAGTAATGATGAAAATTTCTTGCGCGAGGAATTAACAAAATATCATTTAGAAATCACAGAAGGAAAAAATTCTTTTCTACGACAACCTTTCTGGAAAGTTATCACAATAAGTTTTTTAGAAGCTGAAATAGTTCGTGATTTTAACGGACTTGAATTTTATCGCATCAAAGACATTCGTTCAGGTGGTGACTTAGCAAGTACAGAAGACGATTTAGTAAAAGGATTTTTTTCACATTTGAAGAAAAATATTTCTCGTTTAGTAAGCTTTAATGGAAAAAACTTTGATCTTCCTGTTTTAAAATATGCCGCAATGAAACACGAAGTTGAAGCAAGTTGGCTTTATAAACTAGGCGATAAGTGGAATAACTATAATCAAAGATATTCTCTTGATTGGCATTGCGATTTAGCTGATGCTTTTTCCGATTTTGGAGCTTCAGCTAAAGTTAAAATGAACGAATTATGCGCAGCTTTTTCTTTGCCTGGAAAAATTGGTGTTGATGGATCACAAGTTATGAAAATGTTTGATGAAGGAAAATTACAAGAAATCAGAAACTATTGCGAAACTGATGTTATAAACACTTATTTACTTTATTTAGTTTACCAACATCACAATGGTTCAATATCCAAAGAATCTTTTACAAAGTGCAAATCTGAATTGGTGGAATTTTTACAAAAAAACTCTGATAACAAGAAGCATTTCAAAGAATTTTTATCAGAACTGGCTATATAAATTATAACACCAAAGCAACTGTAAACACTTTGGAAATAATTCATGACGATCAGTGCTTACAGTTCCAAAAATTTCCGTTTAACTATACCAAACAAACTATTTGTTGATCGTAGTAACGAAGTATTTTTGAGATAAAAGTTGTAAAAAATGAAAGCTGTACGAACTTACAGCTTGAGGCTTTTTGTAATTTTTAGACAAAAAACGAAGTTAATATGATCAATTACTTAACTATCAAAAAATAGTTTATTCAGTATACATCAGAAAACTAGTTAGAAGTAAATTGCTGATATAAAGATGCTAATTTTTGAGAAACTTCACCAGCTTTACCATTACCAATAACTTTGCCATCAATTTGTGTAACAGGTCTTAAAATAAGACTAGAACTAGTTAAAAAAACTTCTTTTGCTTTTACTAACTCAGAAACATCAAAACTTCTTTCAACAACTTTAATTCCATTTTCTTGAGCAATTTCAATTAAACGATTTCTGGTAATTCCTTGTAAAATTAAATTATCCGCAGGCTTTGTTACTAGATTTCCAGCCTCATCAACAATAAATGCATTAGCAAAAGTGCCTTCCGTTACAACTCCATCACGCACAAAAATTGCATCATCAAAACCTAAATCTTTAGCTTTCTGATTAATAAAGCTTGAAGCAAAAAGGGCAACTGACTTGATATCACAACGTTTCCAACGAATATCGTCATGAGTCATAATACTGACACCTTTTTCAAATTCTTCTGGTGTCATCTTTTTACCCAAAGAAACTGTCGCTGAAATTGTAACTGGCAAGTTTTTAGGAACATAAGGAACTCTATTAGTTGCTCCACGAGTTACTTGAATATAGCAAATTCCTTCATCCATATTATTTTTGGCAAATAATTCAATTTGCATTTTAAGCAAATTTTCTTTTTCCAAATTATGTTCAATTTTCATTTCGTTTAAACTACGAAATAATCTTTTTACGTGAGCATCTCCATCAATTAACTTGCCGTTTTTAAATAATGTAACTTCATAAGCACCATCAGCAAACTGAAAGCCTCTATCTTCTATATGAACAAGACATTTTTCATGAGGAAGAAATTCTCCATTAAGAAAAGAAATTCGCGACATAGGCTTTACCAGTTTTTATTTAATATTTGTCACCAAAACAGAATTTTATAAAACAACTTTTTATCTTATAAAAAACTTATTCCACACATCAATCAAGAAAGGCTGAACTTAACCTTTTTTTAAGATTGATTTACCAGCATATTTAGCTTTAGTTGCCAAATTTTCTTCAATACGAATTAATTCGTTATATTTTGCAGTTCTATCCGATCTACAAAGTGATCCTGTCTTAATTTGACCAGCATTTGTTGCAACAGCAATATGAGAAATTGTTGCATCTTCAGTTTCTCCAGAACGATGAGAAATAACGTTATTATAATTTGCCGCTTTTGCAATTGAGATTGCTTTTAAAGTTTCGCTCAAAGTTCCAATTTGGTTGAATTTGACTAACAATGCATTGGCCATTTTTTCGCTAATACCTTTTTGTAAAATTTCTGGATTTGTTACAAAAAGGTCATCTCCAACCAACTGAATTTTATTTCCTAAAGTTGCAGTAACGTTTTTCCAGCCTGCAAAATCATCTTCCGCACAAGCATCTTCAATAGAAAAAATTGGATAATTGTTAACTAATTCTTCATAATA
Source organism: Candidatus Pelagibacterales bacterium (assembly GCA_016882165.1). GTDB lineage: Bacteria > Pseudomonadota > Alphaproteobacteria > Rickettsiales > UBA1997 > UBA2645. Next base: position 5,972 of record VHBV01000002.1, on the reverse strand, counting down.
TTTCACCATTTGGTCCGAAGTTAAAATTCGTCCTTCCCCAGCCAAATCATATTTTCCATCTTTATAAAATTCTGTTGAAGCACAATCTAAAGCCAAGACAACTTCATCACCAAGCTTGTATCCAGCTTTTTGAGTAGCGCTAGCAATATAGTCCAAAGCTTCTTTAGCTGAATCTAAATTTGGAGCAAAACCTCCCTCATCACCAACGTTTGTATTGTGACCATCTTTTTTCAGCAAAGATTTTAAATGTTGGAAAATTTCAGCTCCCATTCTAATTGAATCTTTTATTGAAGATGCTCCAACTGGCATAATCATAAACTCTTGAATGTCAATTTTATTGTCTGCATGTTTGCCACCATTGATAATATTCATCATTGGAACTGGCATAACATGAGCTTCTTCACCGCCCAAATATTTGAAAAGAGGCACTTTTTTTGAATTTGCCGCAGCTTTTGCCACAGCTAAAGAAACAGCTAAAACTGCATTTGCACCCAAGTTTGATTTATTTTTCGAACCATCAAGCTCAATCATCAAACTATCAATTTCTTGCTGGTTAAATGGTTCTAAACCAATTAATTTTTTTGCAATTGTTGTATTAACATTTTCAACAGCTTTTAGAACTCCTTTTCCTAAAAATTTTGTTTTATCACCATCGCGTAATTCACAAGCTTCTAGGCTTCCCGTTGAAGCACCACTTGGCACTGCAGCAATTGCCATTGAGTTATCAGATAAATGAACTTCTGCTTCTAAAGTTGGGAAACCGCGTGAATCAATAATCTCGCGCGCTTTTAGTGATATGATTTTAGTCATTACTCAAAAATTAAATTGTATAAGGGAAGGCACAAATTTTGAAGATATTACCGAAATAGTCAATTTGCAAAATCTATAAATTAGGGAATTATTCCTTCGAGGATTATCTAACTATTTTATTACAACCCAACTCTTCATTGCGAAGAGCAAAAAACTCTGTTTGAGCAACTTAGCAATCTTCTTCTAAGTCTCCGTCATTGCGAGCTTTTCACAAGAAAAGCGTGGCAATCTCTTTACATTACAATGAACCAAAAGCATAAAGTAGATCGCCACGTTTCTCAAGTTTGCTCACTCACGATGACGGAGTGGTTATTATATAACAAAAAATTAATCCCCCAATGAGCAAAGCCCATAAATACTTCAATCTGTTTGTCTATTGTTCAATATCAACTACATCTTCAACATCAAAAAAATCAGCTGCAAAATCGTCAAATCTTTTCTCTTCAATTGCCAATCTAATATCTTTCATCAAGTCTTGATAATAAAAAATATTATGTTCGCTAAGTAACATTGAAGCCAAAATCTCACCAGCTTTTGCTAAGTGGTGCAAGTAAGCACGTGAATGATTGGTGCAAGCATAACAAGCACATTTATCATCTAAAGGTTTATCATCAGTTTTATATTTCGCATTACGAATATTTATGGCGCCATTTCTGGTAAATGCTTGACCAGTTCGACCTGATCTTGTTGGAATAACACAATCAAACATATCAATTCCGCGAGCAACCGCTCCAACTATATCAGATGGTTTTCCCACTCCCATTAAATAACGTGGTTTATCTTCTGGTAAAAAATCAACAGCATAATCTAAAACTTCAAACATAACTTTTTGTCCCTCTCCTACCGCCAAGCCACCAACTGCATAACCATCAAATCCAATTTCAACTAACTTCTTTGCAGAGATTTCACGCAAATCGCGAAAAGTTGATCCTTGAACAATACCAAAAATTCCATAACCATCTCTTTGCTTGAAAGCTTCTTTTGATCTTTTAGCCCAGGCTATCGATCTTTCCATAGCTTCTTTTGCTTGATCATAGGTTGCAGGAAATTGAACACATTCGTCAAAAATCATTGTAATATCACTTCCCAATTTATGCTGAATTTCAATAGATCTTTCTGGACTAACAAAGTGCTTTGATCCATCTAAATGAGAAGAAAATTCAACGCCTGCATCAGTAATTTTTCTAATTTTTGATAAAGACATAACTTGAAATCCACCAGAATCAGTCAAAATTGGTTTATCCCAATTCATAAACTTATGAAAACCTCCTAGTTGATCAATAAGTTCCGCAGTGGGTCTTAACATCAAGTGATATGTATTTCCTAGAATAATTTCTGCACCTGATTTTTTTATGTCATCAAACTTTATTGCTTTAACTGTTGCCGCTGTACCAACTGGCATAAAAGCCGGAGTTTGAATTTTACCATGAGCAGTAAAAACTTCACCTCTTCTTGCTTTATTGTGAGTATTTTTTAAATTAAAAGAAAATTTATTTAACATTGAATAGATAAAATATGAGAAAAATAAGTAATTTCTGGCCGTTTTTTATATTGATTATTTTTATAACAATAATTGGATTTTCTACTTACAAAATCAAGGCAAAACAACAAAATCTAGCAAACAACTTAGACCAAAATTCACTTGATTTCTTTGTATCTGAAAATATTGAACTACAAAATTTAAATTTACCAAATTTATACAATCAAAATGACTCTTTTTCCATCAAAGATTTAAAAGGAAAATATTCAATAATTAATGTTTTTGCTTCTTGGTGCACAACATGCCGAGCTGAACATGAATATCTATTGCAACTTCAACAAGAAAAGATTGTCGATATTTACGGAGTTGCTTGGCGCGATATAAATGAAAATACCAAAAATTATTTAGAAAAATCTGGCAACCCTTTTATAAAAGTAGCGTCAGATAATAAAGCATTACTTACTGAAATTGCGTCATTAAGAGCAGTTCCAGAAACTTTTGTAGTTAATCCAGAGGGAAAAATAATTTTACGTCACCAAGGTAACCTAGAACATGCTTCTTTAGCCGAATTACGAAGAATTTTAAAAGAGTTAAATTAATAATTTTCTTTATTGATTGTGAACCTAATCCCAAAACTAAATTAATAATAATTTTGTAAAACTTTTTAAAGTAATAAAATTTAAGTTTATAAAATATCTCGCAACACTTGTTAGAATTAACTTTTCTAATTTTACCTTTTTTAATAATACCTCAAAATACAATTCTAATTATAGCTCATTGCACCTTACAAAAATCCATTAGATACTACTAAGTTGCACTCACTCTATTTGTGATGAAATAAGCCAAACTCAATACAACAAGAAAGGCCGATCTTTTCTAAATAAAAGATCGGCCTTTCTTGCAATAAAAAACTATAAACAGAATTATAATCTAACCACAGTCAATTGCGCTTTTTCCTGAAAGAGCAGAAACGATAGTTGGAGCACCAAACATAGCTGCAATACCCATTGATACACCAATCATCAAACCCCAAGAGATTTTTCCAGTGAAAAAACAATACCTAAAGAGATAATAGCGAAAGCTGCGAAAGCTTTACCAGCATTACCAGTAACAAGCTTCATAGCATTACACATTGTTGTAGCCAAGAGCGTTGTTGTTATTTGTGCTTGAAACGGAAGTTTGTGCTTTTGCTTCATCAGCAATTCCAGGAACTAAAACTGGCGCAACTGTCAGAGCGAAGAAAGACAAAAGAATAGCTTTTGTTAAAAAATAACTAATTTTTTCATATGGCCTCGGTTATAATTTTGTTTTTGAAAAACCACTTTGCAGCCTTAGCTTTTTTTCAGAAGTCTTTTTTGCAACAGTTTTTTTCTCTCTTACAATTTTTATTTCTTCTAATTTGGCAAGCTTAACTAACTTTTTCTTAATTTGAGTCTTAAGCTTTTTACCAGCGTCAGTAAGTTTATTGTGACGGCAGTTAACTAAGAAATCATCGATACTGCCATATTTGTTGATCGTTCTCAAAGTTGCAGTAGCAATCTTTAAAGAAACATCGCAACCAAGAGCTTCGCTTTTGAAAGAAAGCTCTCTTAAGTTTGGCATAAATCTTCTTCTGGTTTTGCGGTTAGAGTGAGAAACTTTATTTCCACTCATAACTCCAATACCAAGTAATTCACATCTTTTAGACATAAATAAATTTTTAAAACCTTTTAAATAAAATTAACCACAATCAACTGCTGATCCACCTGAAAGAGCAGAAACGATAGTTGGAGCACCAAACATAGCTGCAATACCCATTGATACACCAATCATCAAACCCCAAGAGATTTTTCCAGTGAAAAAACCAATACCTAAAGAGATAATAGCGAAAGCTGCAAAAGCTTTACCAGCATTACCAGTAACAAGCTTCATAGCATTACACATTGTTTTAGCAAGAGCGTTGTCATTTGCGCCTGTAGTTACGGAAGTTTGCGCTTTTGCTTCATCAGCAATTCCGGGAACCAAAACTGGCGCAACTGTCAGAGCGAAGAAAGACAAAAGAATAGCTTTTGATACGAAAGAAGAGAATTTTTTCATAGTTGTATAATTGATTATTTTGTAAATAAAACCCACCCTATTTCAGGCTAGAAATCATAAATTACACTATGTTACTTTAAATTGCAAGATATTTTTAATCCTGTCCCAAAATCTTTATTTCCCACTGTAATTCAATTCCTGTTTTATCTTTTACTGCTTTCTGAATTTTGCTTCCCAAATTAATAAGATCAAGAGCTGAGGCATTTGCATTATTAATCATAAAGTTACAATGTTTTATAGAAATTTGTGCGTCATTTTCTTGCAATCCTCTACAACCTGATTCATCAATTAACTCCCAAGCTTTTTTTGATGTTAAGTTAGAATTTGGATTTTTAAAAGTGCTTCCTCCAGTTTTTGCTCTTATAGGCTGAGATTCTTCTCTGCTTCGATTGAATTCCGCAATTTTTTTTGCCACATCATCAATATTTGATTTTTCACCTTCTAACAAAGCTTCAACAAATATGAACTGTTCGGAAATCTTATTGCCTCGATAATAAAATTGAAAATCAGAATTCTTCAATTCATGCAAATTACCACTGTAATCCAAAGCTTTAACCTTAAAAACAATTTTAGACATATCTGATCCATAACAACCCGCATTCATTGCGATTGCTCCTCCAATTGACCCTGGAATTCCCGTCAAAAATTCAAAATTTGTCAATGCAGCATCTCTACTGTAAAGAGCGACATTTCCACATAAAGCTCCAACTCCAGATTTAATTATATTACTTTCATGAGAAATTTTAGCAAAATTTTTGCCAAATCTGATCGTAACTCCCTTAATTCCTCCATTACGAATTATAACGTTTGAAGCTGCACCAAGAATTGTAACAGGAATTTCTTTGGGCAAATTTTGCAAAAAACTTTGCAAATCTTCAATATCTTCTGGACGAAATAAAACTTCAGCTTTAGCAGCCACATTAAACCAATTTTTCAGATCAGCATTGGATCTATATTCTCCTCTAACTAAAGGTAATTTTGAAATTAACTCAGACATTTTTGTAATTTAAAAATAACAGATATGCGTCCTTCTAAAGCCGCTTTTTTTTGATATTTAGTTTCCGTCCACCAACTTGGAAAATTTTGCCAATCAGATTTACTTTCAGCCAACCAATTGAAATTATTATTTTGTACAATTGCAGATAAAATCCAGGTTTTGTAAGAATCGTGATCAGTAGCAATTATCAAATTAGAATTTGGTTTCATCTTACTTGCCAAAAAATCTAAAAAATCTTTATTTATTAATCTTCTTTTAAAGTGCTTTGATTTTGGCCACGGATCAGGAAACAAGATATAAACTTCATCAAAAAATTCTTGCGCTTTTTCCGATAAAATTAATCTGACATCTTGGGTAGAAATTTTTAGATTTTTAAGTGGCTCTTGCTGCAATTTAGCAAGTAAATTTACCACTCCATTAATGTGGGGCTCAAAACCAAAAAAATTCTGGTTAGAATTTTGTTTAGCTTTTTCAAACAAAAAGTCACCAAACCCAAAGCCAATTTCCAAAATATTTTTGGCATTTTTTTGCTCTTCGGAAAAATCACTTTCTCTAATTTGGTAAGGTGACAACAAGTCTTCTAATAAGTGGTTTTTATTATCAGATAAT
>VHBV01000001.1 GCA_016882165.1 Candidatus Pelagibacterales bacterium | reverse complement strand
AGTTTCTTCAATAAATAATTTAGATTCCCCTTGAGCCAGTAAATTAAAAACTCTTTGCCTTAAATCCAAAGAATAAGCCTTCGCCATAAATCCACAAATTTAGTTGATATTGTGGGAAAGTTTAGTTAGAATTAATTAAGAGTATAGATTTATGTTTTGGTATATTGCTTTGATTATGAATAATAGTCATGGGCATAGCATTAATCAGGGTGTTGTTGGAGGTGGATTGGTAAATATTAAAATAAACGAAAGAGAAGCTGAATTTGAGCAATTGCCAACAAGTTACAGAACAAAGCCTTTAAGTAGAGCCAGTTCTTTCAGTATTCTTCCTACTGTTGAGAAGCGAGACGAGATGAGTAAGTAAAATTAAAGGGATATACCAAAACATAAATTTATGTTTTGGTATATTTCTTGTTGTTAAAAGCTTGTTTCTACGCTGTACGGGGTTTCCTAACCCCGTACAGCTGTTCATGTCTTTTTAACTTTTGGAAAGGATTGAGTCTTGGATTCAAACTCCTGAGATCCTTCGCTTTCGCTCAGGATGACAAATTATTGTTGGATGACAAGTTGTTACATATTAAAAGCTTGTTCCAAAACTGAATCTGAAAGTCTGCGTTCGATCAAAAGTTTCTCTTTTTGCAACTTTTGAAAAATCAAGACGAATTGGACCCATTGGCGAAGACCAAGCAATACTTAAGCCGTAGGACGATCTTAGTGAACCTGTATCAGTAACGTTTGCGCCAATTTTATTGATGTTATCCACTCCTTTGACAGTTCCATTATCGCTGAATAAAATACCATTAATTCCCAATTCTTTCGGCAAACCTAAAGGAAACATAAATTCTGCTGTTCCAACGTAATATTGATTACCACCCACAACGTCTCCTGTTGATAAAACTCTTGGTCCTAAACCTGCATATTCAAAACCTCTGAAGTTATTTCCACCCAAGAAGAAACCAAAGTTACTTCTAACATCTTGTCCAATACCGTCAATCATACCACCACGCATCAAGAATTTTAAAATATAATCATCATTAAATGTTGGAGCGTAATAACCAATTGAACCTTCATATTTTATGTTATCAACGTTGCCGCCAACAAATCCAGCATAGTCTTGGCTTAATGAAATATAATAACCATCTTTTGGGTTCATTATATTATCTCTTTTGTCATATAAAAAGCTTTGACCCACAGCAGAAGTTTTAAAAGTGCCTTGCAAATTTTTGATATTTTGAGAAGCTCCTGAGCTGACGTTACTAACTGTCTGGTCGCTGTAAGAATAGCGAACTTGATGTTTTAAGAATTCAGTTATTGCGTAATCTCCACGAAAAACAATCCCTTGGTAGGTTTGATCGTAAACTAGGGTTGATAGTTTATTTAATTCGTATTTCGATAAGTCAAAGCCCACATCAATTGGTCGACCCATAAAATAAGGTTTAGTGTAATTAATTTCTGATGTGTTGCGTAACGAAGATCTTTGAACGTTTATTCCAAGTTCTTGTCCAGTTCCAAAAAGGTTTCTTTCTTTAATTCCAATGTTTGCAGTTGCTTTGCCAATTGTGGAATATCCGATACCTAAATTTAGTTCGCCTGTTTTCTTTTCTTTAACTATAATCTCAATATTAACTTTATCAGACTTAAAACCTGAATCAGAAACTCGTTTGGTTTTAAATTCAACTTTATCAAAAAATCCTAAATTTTCTATTCTTTGCTTTGAGCGGTTAATTTTAGTGATATTGTAAGCATCACCTTCCTGAATTCTTAATTCTCTTCTTATTACTTCGTCTTTAGTTCTTGTGTTACCGCTGATTGTAATTTGATCAATATAAATTGCTGAAGTTTCATTGATGACAAAATCAACATCAATTACTTTTGTTTCTTTATTGCGTTTTAAAACTGGTTCAATGTGAGCAAAAGCATAAGACTTTTCTGACATAACTTCCACCATTCTATCAACGGTTTTGTCAATTAATTCAGAATTATAAGTTTTGCCTTTTTTTACTAAAATTTCTTTCTCTAAGATGGAAGAATCAAATTTATTTATGTGGTTGATTATGTTTATGTTGCCCAGTTTATATTTGATTCCTTCTTCAATTAAGAAAGTTATGAAAAATTTATCTTTATTTGGCGTAATTTGTGCAATTGAAGAAATTGCATTAAAGTCGGCATAACCTTTAGATCCGTAGAAGCGACGTAATTTCTCTTTATCAAACTCAACGCGATCAGAATCGTAAGTGTCTGAAGATGAGAAGAAGCGCCACCATTTTGATTTTTTAGTAGAAATTTCATCAAGTAAGTCTTGATCAGAAAAATTTTCATTACCAATAAAATAGATGTTAGAAATTTTGGTGGTTTTTCCTTCAAAAATTTCAAAAATTAATTCAACGCGGTTTTGATCTTTTGGAACTATTTTAGGATCAATTGTTGTAAGAAATCTGCCAGATTTTAGGTAAATTTCGTTAATTCTTTTTATATCTGATTGTAGTTTTGATTTGGTGAAAACAGAGCGTTTTTTCAAAGAAATTTCATTCTGTAAAGCTTCGTCTTCAATTTTCTTGTTTCCAATAAATTTAACTTCACTGATGATTGGATTTTCTTTTACTTCAACAATTACTGAATCAGATTCTGGATAAATTTTGACTTCAGAAAAAAGATCAGATTCGTATAGTTTTTTCAAAGCTTCGTCAATTTCTTTTTGTGAAACTCCTTCTTGATTAAGATTCGAAATGTAAGATTTTATTGTGCTGTTGGTAACTCTTTCATTACCTTTAATGATTATGTTACTAGAGAAAGCATTCGCACTAAAAAACAAGCAAGAAAAAAGGCACAGCAATAGCTTTGAAGATGAGCTAATTTTTTTCATGGCTTTTATTTGCATTAAGCTTTTTTGAAGATTGATAATAAAGAGAGAAGACGACGATAGTTTAGTGCTTTTTGATTTTCAATATTACTTTTTGTTAAAATAATTAATTATCCTAAAATGGTCATTCTGAGCAAGGCGAAGAATTTTAGAATTTTTACTTTGGAACACAAACGCTTGAGAATCTTCGCTTTTCTCAGAATGAAAATTTCTTCATGTTTAAAGTATTATCCTAAAAAATATTTACCTAACAAAAAAATTGACTTCGCAAAATTTTTTGATAATTTTATAGTTGTTCTTTTGGTGGCGATGTTACCGCTTCGTTTGGTTACTTAATTTTAATGCGGTTATGTTGCGATTTTTAGTCATAATTTTCCTTGCTACTTTTCCAAATTGGTCTTTTGCGTCTAGTGCAAAAGAAAGTCAAAAATCTTCTTCCAGAAACTACCTAACAATAGTTGGTTCTTCTACCGTCTATCCTTTTGCTGCCACAATTGCAGAAGAGTTTGGGCGTAATGCAAAATCTAAAAATCCAAAGTCAAGAACTCCTATTGTAGAAGCAATGGGTACAGGAGGTGGATTTAAGTTATTTTGTTCAGGTGTTGGAGTTCATTATCCTGATTTTTCAAATGCTTCACGTCGAATTGAAAAAAGTGAGATTGCAAGATGTTTGGAAAATGGTATTTCTGAACCTGTGGAAATAAAAATTGGTTATGATGGTATTGTTTTGGCCAACTCTCTTGGTGGTTTGCAATATAACTTAACTAAAGAACAAATATTTTTGGCTTTAGCCGAGAATGTTCCTGATGCAAGTGGTGAAAAATTGGTTCCAAATCCTTATCAAAAGTGGAGTGATATTGATGCCAAATTGCCAAATATTGCAATTGCAATTTATGGTCCTCCTTCTACTTCTGGTACAAGAGACGCTTTTGTTGAATTGGTCATGGAAGAACCTTGTGTGAAGTTAAAAGTTTTTGAAAAAGAATATTCTGATAAAAAGAAGAGACAGAAAAAATGTCATGTAATTAGAAGTGATGGTAAATTTATTGAAGCTGGAGAAAATGATAATCTAATTGTTCAAAAGCTTAGAAATGATGTAAATGCTTTAGGAATTTTCGGATTTTCATTTTTGGAAGAAAATCATGAAATAATTCAAGCCTCAAGAATTAATGATGTTGAACCAAGTTTTGATAATATTGTTTTAGGAACTTATCCTGTTTCGCGTCCGCTTTTTATCTATTTCAAGAAAGAACATCTTAACTTAATTCCACAAATGCGTGAGTTTATTTCAGAAATTATAAGCACTGATACCGTTGGTAAAGACGGATATTTGCTGCAAAAAGGACTTATCCCTCTTACTGATTTGGAAATCCAAAAAGTAAAGGATGAGGTGAAGAAAAGTTTCTAAAATTTTTTCTTCGCATTGCCTAGTGGTTTGTCGCTTATCTAATTTTATAAAGAAGTTAGATCTGTGGTAAATTCCTTATCTATTAACTAAAACTTATCGTAACTTATATGATAGCCTTTATTCCGTTGGTTATATTTGTTACGTTATCTTTAGTTATGTAACTTTCTAAGCTAAGATAGCGTAATTGCTTTTTCGTCTTGAAAGATGAGGAGTTTATCCAAGTGATAACTTCTAATAAATATTCAAATTTTGAGTATTTAACAAAGCAGGCCCGTCGCAAAAAATTGCGGCGGGTTTTTTTGTAAGGAATTTTTGGGTTTATAGCGATAATAAATAGTAAGGCAAAAATCTGCGGATGTTAAAAAAGATTGCCATGCACTATTTCAAACTGTTTGTGATGATGACTTAGTGTTAATATAATTCTGTTTTAGTAAATGCCAAAATAACTGAATTTTTGAATTAAGACAGCATTGAATAAGAAAAAAAGCTTCTTGCAAATATTCTCAAACACTAGAAAATATTACTCTTGAAATTTCATCAAATACAATAAATCAGAAAAAAATTATGCTTGTTGTTCAGAAATTTGGCGGCACTTCTGTTGGTGATATTGCCAGAGTTAAAAATGTTTCTAAAAAAATCAAACAAGAGTTAGACCTTGGAAACAAGGTTGTAGTTGTTGTTTCTGCTATGTCAGGAGTTACAAATCAACTGGTCGATTATTGTAGTCAGGTTTCAAGTCTTACAACTCCAGAAGCTTTGTGTGAATATGATTCTGTTACTGCAACAGGAGAACAAATAACTTGCGGGTTAGTGGCTTTAGAACTTCAATCTCAGGGATATAAAGCAAGATCTTTCTTGGGCTGGCAAATTCCTGTAAAAACCGATAATGTTCATAGTAAAGCAAGAATTGAAGAAATTGATGGATCAATTTTGCTTAAATCTTTAGAGGATTACGATGTGATTGTTGTGGCTGGTTTTCAAGGAATTAATGATTCATCAAATCGAGTAACAACTCTTGGTAGGGGTGGTTCTGATACTTCTGCGGTTGCAATTGCTGCGGCAATTAAAGCCGATATTTGTGATATTTACACAGATGTTGATGGAGTTTATACAACTGATCCAAGAATTACTGAGAAAGCACGTAAGCTTCAAAAAGTAAGTTATGAAGAAATGTTAGAAATGGCTTACAGCGGATCAAAAGTTTTGCAAACTCGCTCAGTTGCTATGGCAATGGCTCACAATGTTCGAGTTCGCGTTTTATCAACTTTCACTGACACAACCCCAAATTCGGGAACAACTTTAGTAAATAATGACGAGGAAATTATGGAAAGACGTTTAATTACAGGAATAAGTTACAGTAAAAATGACGTAAGAATTACAATCACAAAAGTACCAGATCGTCCAGGTCTTTCCTCATCTATTTTTGGCGCATTGGCACAAGCAGAAGTTAATGTAGACATGATTGTGCAAAATATCTCAGCCGATGGTTTTACAGATGTAACATTTACTACTTCTAAAGAAGAGCTTGAAAGAGCTAAGCTTGCAATTGATTCTGTAAAAGAACAAGCTCAATATCATTCGGTTCTAATTGATGAAAATATTGCTAAAATTTCTGTAATTGGTGTTGGTATGATTAGTCACTCTGGTGTTGCGCATACAATGTTCAAAACACTTGCTGAAAAAGGAATTAACATCCTTCTAATTTCAACATCGGAAATTAAAATTTCAGTTTTAATTGCAAAAGAATATGGTGAATTAGCAGTTAGAGTTTTACATACTGCTTACGGACTTGACGCTAAGTAATTATTAGTTGAATTAATTAAAATTAGAAACTAAGACCATTAGAACTTAATTTTTAAGATAATGAACTTAAGGAGGATTAATGGTCTCTGTTTTAAAAAATCGTCAGGATCAGCTAAAAGACATAATAGCTGGATGGAACTCTCTGGAAGCAGAAGTGAAGAGAAAATCTATAAACTTAATCATTCCTTTTATTGAAAGTGCAAGCTTGATATCTGAACTAACTTCTAGCGAAGCATTAAAACAAGAACTGCAATCTTTTGCTTTTAATTATCAACAAATATTTGGCAAAGATATTACTAGCCTTAAATCATCAGATTTTTCTGCTGAGGTGATGAGAACTTTGAATCAGATAAATGAAATTGATTCAAAACAGCAAATAACGTTAGAAGAGAAAAGATGCCAAGTAGAAGATTTGTTTGGTGTATCAGAAGCAGTAAAAGAATTTCGAAGAAAATTAATTGAAGAGTCAGATCATAAATATCAGCATGCTCACAGTCGTATCTCTTGGAACTACGGTAAATTTGTTCGTACAATTCTGGAAAGCCAAGGAAAATCTTTGGAACAAAGATCTCAAGAATTATCTGTAATTGAAGATGAAAAACAATTTTTTTCCTCTTTAGTTAGACTTAACAATGAAGTGGCTTTAGCTGACAATTTTGATGTAATTAAGAAAAATCATGGAGTTGATGGAATTGAAGAACATACTGCAATAAACCAAGGAACTCTTTATCGTGCTGGAGTTGATGCTGCAAGGCAGATAAGAGAAATAGAATCTTACGTTACTTCATCTTCTTCATCAGACTTAATAACCAAAGCAAGACAGTTTTTTACAGGATTATCTAGTTTAAAAAGTGTTAAAGTTGATACTGATCTTTTGGAAAGTGAGGTAAAAAAATACAAAGATACAGATTCTTGGCAAAAGCAGTATAAAGATAATTTAGTTTCGCAAGGCTTAGAAACTACAGTTGGTTATGAAATGGAGTTTTTATTGCTTCCTTTTGGTGGACCAAAAGCAGAAGAAGAACGTCAGAAAACAGAATTTGAGAAATTAGTAAAAGGTTCAGCAGATCTAAGTTCAAGAAAGAAAATGCGTGATAATTATGGTTTTCCTAGTCAAGAGCTTGCTAATACTCCAAATGTATTATTACTTTTTTCAGAAGATGAAATAAGACAAGAAAAAGAAGGAAACATTGCTAATGATTATGGTAAAGACGAAATTAGAGGGAAAATAGGAGAATTTTTGTTAAGTCAGAAAAATGCAAGTAATTCTGAAATGATTGATAAAGCGATATCAAATGTTCCTCTTCTTAGTAGAGAAGAGATGTATTTTTTTGATTTGTTATTTTTAAGGCATGATAAAGCGCAACTCAATAAATTAGCTCTTGATGGTGTGTTTGAATGGGATAAAACTTTAGAACAAAACCTAAGTAACATACTGCCCCGTTTAGCAAATAATGCATCATTTTACTCACAAACTTTGGATATGATAAGAGCCCATGAAGTTGCAATAGGTCCATTTTCAATTGATGATTTGTCTGCAAAGAATGATTCAATAAGTTATATGAGAGAAGTTTCTTCTGAACATCAACTAAGAATGAAAGATCGTGATGTGCAAATAAATCTTGGTGTTCAAAGACAAGGTGAAAGTGTTTTAAGAATTCAATCTGATGAAATAGAAGGTAAAAAAACAGTTTTTATAAATGCTGATTCTGTTGAAGTTATAAAAGCCATTCAAAATGGTTTGACCAAAGCAATTGAGGAAAATCCGTGGATTGCAAGAGGTGGACAAGAATTTGTTTCAGTTGGAGTTGATAGAAAAAAGGTTTTGATGGTTATCTGAAAGAAACTTCTTACTACAAACAATATGATTCGGAAATTCACACTCAAGATGCTTCAGCTTTTCCAGTACATCGTGATAATACTGGAAAGTCTGGAATGATTAGGTTGGCAAGAATTAACCCTGATTTGGCAGTACTAGAATTAAGATTAATTGGTAATAATACTCATGTGCCAAATTATGATGAATCGGTAAAACAAGTATTTAACGGCATGGATAAATTGCCTGAAGTAGTTTTTCCTTACATAATTGAAAGTTTGGAAGAAGCGAATTTGAGTTATAACCCAACAAAAGTTAATGTGAATTTTGATGGAACTATTGATGCTTTGCCAAGGCAAAGAATAAGCTATGAGACAACTCCTAACCCAAAACTTGAGCCATTCAATGTTATTAAAATTAGGTCTTATCAGCAGAAATCAAAACAAGAAGTAGAATCTATTTCCAGATAATTTATCTTGAATAAAAAGCTTCAAGATTTGCTTTTGCAATTGAATTTGCATTTATCATAAATCCAGCAAGAGCAGCAGTTGCATCTTCTGAAATTTCTAGCTTCTCAACAGATAAAGCGTGAATTGTCCAAATATATCTATGAGGTTTGTCACCTTGAGGTGGGCAAGGTCCGCCAAAGTTACGAATTCCAAAATCATTTCTGATTTGTAAAATATTATCAGTAGTTTTGAAGCTATTTTTTTTACCAAAATTTGAAGGTAAAGAGTTGTAGTTAACTGGAATATTAACAGCTAAATAATGCCACCAACCACTTCCTGTTGGAGCATCTGGATCATAAACTGTGATAGCAAAACTTTTTGTTCCCTCGGGAGCATTTTTCCAACTAATTTCTGGAGAAATATTTTTTCCTGAGCAGCCAAAACCATTAAAAACATATTTATTGGTAATTTTGGTTCCCATTTTTATCTCTTCACTGCTGGCGCTGAAAACACTAGAGCTGAAAGCATTTGTTGAGTAGATTGCTAAAACAAACAATGAAACTGAGAAGATTTTTTTCATACACTTAAAATAGTTATAAAATTTTTCTTACATTAATGTGAACACAGATTTTAGTGATCCTAAAAATAGTGTTTGTAGCAAATGCTTGTATCATAAAGTTGATAAAAGCATTAAATAACCGAAATTCCAATTGATAAATCGCCATCATCAATTTTGTTCTCAAAGAAAAATTTAGCCGATTTTTGTGCTAATTCTTTGTTATCATAAGTTTCTATAGAAGTTGATAAAGTTTGCTCTTTGATATATTCAGAAAATTTCAGAGCAACTTTTGTTATTTCTGAATTGGTTGATACAATTTTTAGAGCAATATTGTCAGAAAGATTCAAATTAGACTCTTTTCTGCTTTGTTGAATTGCACGCACAATATCTCTTGCTATTCCTTCTTCTTCCAAATCTTTCGTTACTTCAATGTCAATTTGAATAAGACAATCGTTACTTGGAAGAGATGCAATCACAAACTTTTTGTCATCTTGATTTTTAGGAGTGAGTTTAATTTCAAATTCATCATCAATCAATGAGACACCAGCAATTGAAATTTCTTTATCATTGATTTTTTTCCAATCACCAATTTTTACAGCATTAGTAATTTCTTTAACTTTTGAACCGTATTTTACGCCAATTTTCTTGAAATTAATTTGTAATTTTAGTTCAGCTAAATCTTCAATTTCTTCTGCAATTTCGATATTCTTCACATTAACTTCTTCAGCAATAATTTCTTTAAAGTCGTTAATTTTAGAAGAATTTTTGCCGATAACTTTTAGTGATTTTAGAGGAAGACGAACTCGTAAGTTTTTATTGTCGCGAATTGAAAGTGCGGTACTACAGACTTCTCTTACTAAATCCATTTCCGACACTAGCTTTTTCTCTTCTTCTATAAAAGAAACATCAGGAAAATCTTGTAAATGAACTGAAATTTTACGATTTATCATATTTAATTATTCTAAATTTCCGATAACAAAAACTTCTTCACCAGCATTAGTTAAGATTTGTTTAATTTCTTCAACATTGCTTTTATCAACGACCAAAACCATGCCAATTCCGCAGTTGAAGGTGCGGTGCATTTCGCTGTCAGTCACATTTCCTAATTTTTGCAAGTAAGGAAAAATTTGTGGTCTTTCCCAAGAATTATAGTCAATTTTTGGCGTTAGTCCTTCTTTTAAAACTCGTGGTAAATTTTCAACTAAACCACCACCAGTGATGTGAGCCAATGCTTTTACTTTGCCAGTTTTAATGGCTTCTAAACAGCTGCGAACATAAACTTTAGTTGGAGTTAAAAGAACTTCTCCAATTGTTTTATTGCCAAATTCAGCAATTTTATCTTCGAATTTTATGTTATTTTGTTTCAAAATATAGCGTGCTAAAGAGTAACCATTTGAGTGTACTCCACTTGATTTTAAACCAATTAGAATATCTCCAGATTTAGTTTCTTTTGGTAATATTGCATCTCTTTCAACTGCACCAACTGCAAAACCTGCCAAATCATAATCTCCAGATGTATACATTCCTGGCATTTCTGCAGTTTCACCGCCAATTAAAGCACAATTTGCTTGTTTGCAACCTTCAGAAATTCCTTTTATTACATCTGCTGCAACGTTAACTTCAAGTTTTGAGCAAGCAAAATAATCAAGGAAAAAAAGAGGCTCAGCACCTTGAGCAAGAAGGTCATTTACTGACATTGCAACCAAGTCAATTCCAATGGTGTCATGTTTTCCAAGTTCAATTGCAACTTTTAATTTAGTTCCAACTCCATCGGTTGAGGAAACTAAGATTGGATCTTTATAGTTGCATTTTTTAAGATCAAAAAGAGCTCCAAAGCCACCTAAATCAGAGTCAGCCCCAATTCTTTTTGTTGCTTTAGCAAAAGGTTTTATACGGTTAACTAATTCGTTTCCAGCATCAATATCAACACCGGCTTGCTTATAATTTAAAGACATGATAGATAATTTAATGGATTTTTTTTTGCTGCATTTTAAGCTTGGCAAATGTAGTTAAAATTAAGATAATTCGCCACAAAATACAATGCTAAAAATTACTGGTTACAGATGAAAAAGCTATTTTTTATTTCGATTTTTATATTTTCAATAATTTCTCAAAACGGTTTTGCTCAAGTTAATAATATTTACTTGATTGAAAATATTGAGGGCAGAGCAAGTGCAACTTCTTCTGGAGAAGCAAAAACTTTAGCGACAAAAAATGCTAGAAGAACAGCGTTTAGTGAGTTGCTTGCTAAACTTTCTTTGGATGCGGCTTTAATTTATAAAGTTACTGATGAAGATATTTTTGATACAGTTCTTTCTGAGCAGATTAGCGATGAAAAAATTTCGCCCAATGAATATGTGGCAAATTTTAATATATTATTTTCAAAAAGCATTGTTGAAAAAGTTTTGCAAAATCAGAATGTAAAAAAAGCTGAATTTGAGTTGAGCGAGAATTACTTGTTGATTCCAGTCAAAGTTTGGTCTTCTAACGGATTTGAAAATAACTTATCAAAATTTACTTTATGGGGCCAAGAAAATGAGTGGATGGAAGTAATTAATTCTTTTGTGAAGAAACGTCGAATATCACAATTTATAATTCCAGAAGGTGATATTTCTAATATTGCGATCTTAAATCAGGATAATATTGAAAATGTTAGTTTTAATGATTTAGAGATGATGTTGTCTAAATATAAGTCTTCTGAAGCAATTGTGATGTTTTTTTCTTACGATAAAATTGATAATAAAGTTACAATTTTAATTCAAGATATTACCAAGTTGCAAAAAAAGAAGTTTAAACTTTCTTTTGTTAATGTGGATCGTTTGAGTTATGATGACTTGGCAAATAAAGTTTGTGAAAAAGTAATTGAGTATTTGATTAACAGCAAAACTAAAGAATCTCAATCTGAGAAAAATATAGTAAAGATTGAAATTCCAATTTCTGGCTTGGGTAATTGGTTGATGATAAAAGATAAAATTGAAAGAAGTAACTTGGTCAATCAATTAGATATTGAGTCAATTTCAAAAGATTACGTAACTATTTCAGTTAACTATATTAACAAAAAAGAAGGAATTATTGAGGCTTTCTCAAAATTAAATCTCTTCTTAGAAAAAAAGAATGATAGTTTTTACTCATTAATAGCAAAATAAATTTGAAGCTATGCAGTTAAAAGAAAAAGTAATTTTTACTGGTTTAAGTGTAATTTTTTTTTGTTGGCTGGTCTATCTGGCAAAGTCAATTCTTACACCTTTTGTATTTTCAATTATAATTGCTTATCTTTTAAATCCTGTTGTAGAGCGTTTCCATAGAATTCATAATATGTCGCGCCTTTACGCAACCTCTCTTATTTTAGGATTGTTTTTTGCTATTTTTGTCAGCGTTTCTTTGATGGTTTTACCAACGATTTATTCGCAAACACTTGATTTAATCGATGTGCTTCCAGAATATTTCAAAATTGCTACTAACAATATTTATCCCAAAATCTCATCTTTGCTAGGTAAAGCAGGATTTGTTATGGAAAGCGACTTCTCACATTTTGCTCAACAGTCAGCTGCAAATTCTGATGTTATAAATTTTTCCAAAAACATAATAAATAATGCTATCACTTCTACAGTAGTAATTATTAACATTTTTTCTCTGATTTTTATAACTCCAATTTTGATTTTTTACCTTTTAAAAGATTGGAATGTGATTATTGCTAAAATTAACGATTATTTGCCAAGAACTAGTTCTTCTCTAATCAGAAGAATATTTAAAGAAATTGATGATAAGCTTTCTGGATATATAAGGGGACAGTTAAATGTTTGTTTTATTTTGGGTACAATTTATTCAGTTTTACTAAGTTTTACGGATTTAAATTTTGGGTTTATAATTGGTTTTCTAACTGGTATGTTGGCTTTTATTCCTTATGTTGGAATGACAATTGGCTTTGTAGTTGCAATAATTGTTGGTTTGTTTCAGTGGGGTTTTGATGTATCGGGAATTTTAGCAATTATTTTTATTTTCCTAACAGGAAATATAATTGAGTCAAACTTTCTTACACCAAAATTAATTGGATCAAAAATAGGAATTCATCCAGCATGGTTAATTTTTGGTCTGTTTTTCTTTGGTGATTTGTTCGGTTTTGTTGGAGTTTTAATAGCTGTACCACTAACAGCAATTTGTGGTGTCATTATAAAGCATATTGCTCTTGAGTATAAAAGGAGATTTACATAAATGAGCCATCACGATATTGCAAAAGAAATAGAAAAATTAGCGGATGATCTTGGTATTGACCGTAAAAGATCAATTGGTGAAGTTGCCAAAGAATTGAAAGTTGCAACCCACATTATCAGATTTTGGGAAGAAAAATTTCCACAAATTCAGCCTGAAATTGGCAATGGAAAAAGAAGATATTATTACAATAAACAGCTGAAAACTTTAAAAAGAATAAAAAAGTTTTTATATGAAGAAGGCTATACAATTGCTGGATTGCAAAAGTTACTAAAAAAGAGAAAGCAAGATAATTATAAGGAAGAAGATTTAGATATTATTTTGCATTCTGAATTTTCTGAAGAGGAAAAAAAATTGCTTCTTCATGATTCAATTCAAGAAGATGATAATTCTAAAAACTATCAAATTGATGATTTTATTGAACAGAATTCTGATTCCAAATTATTAAGAAAAGATATGGCAGAGGCTGAAATTTTGCTCAGAAATGTTAAGAAAAATTTGTCAGATTTAAAATATATTTTGCAGAAATCGATTTTGTAGCAATCATTTTTCATGTTGAGTGAAAAGTTGCTAGGTAAATAATTTGAAGCAAAATATTAAACAAACACCAGAAATATTTATATGAAACAAAGATTAGTAAAAATTTCAGAAGTTCAAGATAAACAAATGACTTTTGAAAAAGTGTTTGGAGAATTCGCAAAAATTAAAAGAGAGCCCATTACATTGATACAAAAACAGTTTCAGTCTAAAATTATAAATGGAGATGTTACAGAGACTCTAAAGACTGTAAATAAGAACTTAAAATTTGATGTTATAATTGCTGATCCTCCATACAATATAGGAAAAAACTTCGGAAATAATAATGATTATATGGAGTTGGGAAAATATGTTGAGTGGTCAAAAGAATGGCTTGATTTGTGTTTTGACCTTTTGGCGGAAAATGGTTTAATATATGTTTATGGTTTTCCAGAAATTTTAGCGAGAATAGCTGTTCAATATCCTATAGAGAATCAAAGAATATTAGCGTGGCACTATACCAATAAAACAACGCCTTCCTCAACATTTTGGCAGCGTTCTTATGAGTCTATTTTGTGTTTGTGGAAAAATAAAAGACCAGAGCTTGAAATTGATCAAATAAGAGAACCTTATACCGATAGTTACTTAAAATGCGCTGGTAAGGAGAGGAAGAACACCAAAGGAAGGCTTGGGAAGGAAACAACTGTTTATAATGTGAATCAAAAGGGAGCTTTACCTAGAGATGTTATAAAAATTCCAGCTCTTGCTGGGGGAGCGGGCAGAGTTGAAAGACATTTTATGTGTAAAACATGTAATAATTTATACGAGTCTAATGAGTTAAAAAATCATGAAGGTCATGATATTTTGCAGCATCCAACTCAAAAGCCAATGGAGCTAACGAAAAAATTAATTCTTTCTCGTGTAAATGGTAACAAAGGTAGAACTCTTATACCATTCGCTGGTTCTGGTTCAGAGTGCGTGGTTGCAAAAAATCTTGGAATTGAATTCCTTGGAATTGAATTGAATCCAGAATATGTTGATTATGCAAATAAGTGGTTAAATTTAATAAAATAAATTATGTACAAATTAACAGATGTAATGCTGCAGAATCTTGAAAAAGATTTGAAAAAGTTCCATGAGTTATTTCAAGGCGGAAGATGCCAAGCATGGCAATTAGAAGAGTTAATTGCTAAATCAATCAATAGCGATTTTAAAGCCAAAGACAAAGCTTTTTGGAAGGGTAATGGTCACGAATTGAAGCAGATATAGAAGTTGGTAACAATAAAATTTCTATTAAATCAGGTAAGATTGAGGAAAAATCTAAAACAAAAGAGGAAAGACTTGTTTTGTCTGGACATCGATTGGGAAGATTTGAAGGGGATTTAGAAAAGATATCGGAGTTTTTAAGTAGTAATACTTATTTATTGATAGCGGTTCCATATATTCTAAAAGAGTGTGATAAAGGAAAGCAGCATAACTATCAATTAGTATATATGGATGCTTCAATCTTGAAGCCTTCTAATTGGAAAGTTAAATATTCAAAAAATAATTCTAGGAAAATATCTAAATACGAATGTATAAATGAAAAAGGTGTATATTGTAGTATTAGTCCATCTATGAGTTGGCAGGTTTGGTGGGAAATTCCAACTTCGATTATTGCTGATAAAAACAAAACTCGTATAATTTCTATAAGCTAATGAGATAAAGAGAAAATTTATTTACTATACCTTCAAATCAAAGTCAAAGAACACCAACAAAAAATAATAGTAAAATTTGCTAATAATCACTAAAGACAAGAATTTGTAGATATTGCTTCTGAAAAATCCGCACAAAACAGCAAAAGGATTTCCAATTGCACTTATCCACGAAACTAGAAGTAAATAAATAAAGTATTTGTTCCATTTATTTTCAGCATTAGCAATTTCCTTTTCTTTGTTAATAAAAAAATCGCTTTTTCGTAAAAATAAAAAATATTTTCCAATTAAGTAATTTACTAAAGATCCGCCAACACTTCCCAAAAAAGCCAAAGAGAATATAAAATAGTTATTATGGTTGCCAAAAATAGTTAGTAATTTCACAGCCATCTCATCTCTTGGTGGCAAAATTAAAGCTGAAAAGAAGCTGTCACAAAAAAGAAAGAAATAACTTTCGAATGCAGGCATGTTTGATTTTAAAAAATGTTAGTATTATACCAAATTATAAATCTATATGCCAAACTAAAAATATATTGGCTTCACAATATGGATTGTGACTTGCTATTTTTCACATTCACAATGACAAGTCAGATTCAATAGCTTTACTTTTTAATATCAAAAGTAAGAAAATTACAAAATTATTTTGAATTATTAATGAAAAAATCAAAAGCCTTTTCTTTATTTGAAATTTCAATTGTTACAGTTGTTATTGCTGTTTTGATGGCTGGAGTTTTACAAAGTAGAAATATTGTCAAAAAAGCTAAATTAAATAATGCAAGAGCGTTAACGGTTTCTTCCCCAGTGAAATCAATAGATGATATAGTGGCCTGGTTTGAACCAACTTTAGAAAAAAGTTTCACAAAAGATGAAGGTGTTGATGGTAATAAAATTAGTACTTGGTATGATATTAATCCAAATATTACTACAACTGCTAATAATGCAAATCAAAGCACTTCGATAAATAGACCAACTTACACTGAAAGTGCTATCAATGGTATACCAGCAATTAGATTTAATAGTAGTAGTTCGAATTACTTATTATTTGATGGAACTTCTTTGGCAAATTCACCTTATACTGTTTTTATAGTTGAACAAAGAAGAGCAAGTAATAGTGATAATTTCATTATTGCTGGCAGTAATACTCCGGACAATACAAATTTGACCATTGGCTATAGCACAGATACTAAACTTATGATGGCTTATAGAAATAATGGATATTACGCAAATATAAGCGGATATTCAAATATAATTCCAAGAATTCATAGTGTGGTTTTTAATTTTTCTGCTAGAAAATATTATGTAAATGGAGCAGAATTAACTTTAATACCATATGGAGCTTATCCAAGTCAATCTTCACCCACTCAAGCTTTTGATGATGCTGCTTTAGGTAGAATTACTATATTGGGAACTTCTAGTTATTATGAAGGTGATATTGGTGAAGTTATTATTTTTAAGAAGGCTTTGACAAGCGAAGAGAGAAAGTCGGTTGAGCAATATTTGAGTAAAAAGTGGAATATTGATTTAAACTAGATACCAAATAAACTATTTGTTGATCGTATACTTAACTATCAAGAAATAGTTTATTTGGTATAGAACTAGTCTTTTCTGTTGATAATAAATTCCGCTAGTTTTTCAAGTAAAGCTGCTTTTCCACCAAAAACTCTGATATGAGCTATTGCTTGTTCTTTAAGCAAATTTAGCTGTTTTACTGCGTTATCTAAACCAACAATGTCAACTATACTGGCATTTTCCTGTGGTTTTTTATGAATATTTTCATCAATTTCTGTTTTTCCTAAATCTAATCCACAATGATCCAAAATGTCATCTTTGATCTGAAAAGCTAATCCAAGATCACGAGCATAATAACGTAGTGCATTCTTTTCCTGAGTGTTTGCATGACCTAAAATTGCGCCCATCTCGCAAGAGGCAACAAATAGGGCTCCTGTTTTAAGACGATGTAATTTTGCTAATTGTTCTTTACTAATCTTTTGAGCTGCATTTTCTAAATCCATCATTTGTCCGCCAACCATACCACCAAAACCAGAAGCAATTGCTAATGTTTTTATTAATTCACATCTGATAAAGGGGTCTTTATGAGTTTCAGTATCGGCCAAAACTTCAAAAGCATAAGTAAGTAAAGCATCTCCAGCAAGTATTGCTGTTGCTTCATTGAATTTTTTGTGGCATGTCAATTTACCACGACGAAAATCATCATTATCCATTGCTGGTAAATCATCGTGAATCAAAGAGTAAGTGTGAACAAATTCAATTGCCGAAGCTGTGCGAAGAGCATTTTTCGGATCAACTCCAAATAGTTGAGCTGAAATAATTGTTAAGAAAGGACGAATTCTTTTTCCGCCAGATAATATAGAATAACGCATTGCTTCAGCCAAGTTTGAATCTTCAAAGTCTCTTGGTAGAAGGTTTTTCATTTCTTTTTGCACTAAGGAAGCACAAGATGTAAGGGCTTCTTCTAAAGATTTCTCAAGCATAAGTACTTATTTTTTCTCCACTTAGGGGATTAATTTTAGTGATAAAAACCAACTTGTAATGACTGCAAAATAACGAAGAGAGAAAAATTACTTCAAACTCTTCGCTAAATATTTTCCAGTAACAGATTTTTTATTCTTTGCAATTTGTTCTGGTGTTCCTTCAGCAACTATATAGCCACCTTTTTCACCACCGTAAGGTCCAATATCAATAACCCAGTCTGCAGTTTTTAGAACGTCTAAATTGTGTTCGATAACTAAAATTGAATTTCCACCTTCAACTAACTTATGTAAAACTTTTAAAAGTTTGTTTATATCTTCAAAGTGTAAACCAGTGGTGGGTTCATCTAAAATATATAAAGTATCGCCAGTTGCTTTACGGCTTAGTTCTTTTGCTAACTTAATTCTTTGCGCTTCACCACCAGAAAGCGTTGTTGCACTTTGACCAATTTTCATGTAACTTAATCCAACGTCACATAATGCTTTGAATTTATCATAAATATGAGGCATTGAAGCGAAAAACTTAGCTGCATCTTCTGCTGTCATCTCCAAAATTTCAGAGATTGATTTATCTTTATACTTAACTTCTAAAGTTTCGCGATTGTAACGTTTGCCGTGACAGGTTTCGCATTTTACATAAACGTCAGGTAAAAAATGCATTTCAATTTTAATTAGTCCATCACCTTGACAAGTTTCGCATCTTCCACCTTTCACGTTAAAAGAAAATCTTCCAACTTTATAGCCTCTTGCTTTTGATTCAGGTAAATTAGTATAAAATTCACGAATAAAAGTAAAAGCTCCAATATAAGTACAAGGATTCGATCTTGGAGTTCTGCCAATTGGAGACTGGTCAATTTCAATGATTTTATCAATTAAATGCGATCCAGAAATAGATTCGTAGGGTCCAGGAATTGCTTTTGCCTTATTAACAATTTTGTCCAAAGCTGGATAAAGAGTTTTTATAATTAAGCTTGATTTTCCACCTCCAGAAATTCCTGAAACTGCAGCAAAAATCTTCAAAGGCAAGTTTAGCGTAACATTTTTTAAGTTATTTGCAGTTGCGCCTTTTAGTGTGATCATTTTTTTTGGATCAATTTTGCGTCTTTTGCTTGGAATTTCAATTTCCTTCTTGCCGCTTAGATATTGACCAGTGATACTGTTTGGGTCTTTAAATACTTTTTGTGGAATTCCTTCGGAAATTATATTGCCGCCATGTACCCCAGCTCCTGGACCAACGTCAATTAAATAATCAGCTTCGCGCATCATTTCTTCATCATGTTCAACAACAATAACAGAATTTCCTAGATCGCGTAAGTTTTTCAATGTGCAAATCAGCTTGTCATTGTCTGATTGGTGAAGTCCAATTGAAGGCTCATCTAGTACATAAAGTACACCGGAAAGTCCTGAGCCAATTTGTGAAGCAAGACGAATTCTTTGCGCCTCACCACCTGATAAAGTACCAGCTTCACGATTAATTGTTAAATATTCCAAACCAACATTTTTAAGGAATCCCAAGCGACGATTTATTTCTTTTAAAACTCTTTCGGCAATTTTTTGGTGAGTTGTATTCAGCTTTTTATCAAGTGCTAAGAACCATTCACTTGCTTTGTCAACAGACATTCTGCTAACTTCGCCAATATTTAAACCATCAATTTTGATTGATAAAGCTTGTTCATTTAATCTGTTTCCACTACAAGAAGAACAGGTTTTAAGAGTTTGAAATTTCACCAATTCTTCTCTGACCCATTCGCTTTCGCTTTCAGAGAATTTCTTTTTAAGTCCGTTTATTATACCATCAAAAGGCTTTTTAACTTTGAAAGATTTAAGCCCATCTTCATGCTTAATTTCTATTTCTTCTTCTCCTGTGCCATAGAAAATTTTATTTTTTATTTCTTCAGCAAGAGTTTTGAAAGGTACGTCTAAAGAAAATTTATATTTTTCTGATAAAGCTTGCATAACCTGTTGATAAAAACGCGCTTGAACTCCTTGCCAAACGGCGATAGCTCCTTGACGTAAGGATAAATTTTCATCTTCTATAACCAAATCTTCACTGAAGTAAAGTTCTGTTCCAAGTCCATCACATGATTTACAAGCGCCATATGGGCTATTGAAAGAAAAAAGTCGTGGTTCAATTTCTGAAATTGTAAAGCCTGATTCTGGACAAGAAAACTTTTCGCTGAAAATTAAAACTTCACCAACTTTATGTTTTGATTTTGGACTTTCTGGCAAACCAACAATTTCAACAAAAAGCAAACCTCCGGAAATTTTTAAAGCAGTTTCCACAGAATCTGCCAAACGATTTCCTAAATCATCAGATACAACAACGCGATCTACAATAATTTCAATATCATGTTTTTTATTCTTGTCTAAAGCTGGTAAAATTTCGTTTAAATCATGAACTTTACCATTAACTCTAATTCTTTGAAAACCTTGTTTTCTTGCTGACATCATCTCTTTGCGATGTTCACCTTTTTGGCCGCGAATTATTGGCGCCATGATATAAATTTTAGATTTTTTTGGTAAGTCCAAAATTTTATCAACCATTAAAGATGAAGATTGGCTTTCAATTGGTTTTCCTGTCGCAGGAGAGTAAGGAACTCCAATTCTTGCAAATAAAAGTCGGAAATGATCATAAATTTCCGTAACCGTTCCAACTGTAGATCTTGGATTGCGAGAAGTTGTTTTTTGATCAATTGCAATTGAAGGAGAAAGACCTGTAATTGATTCAACATCTGGTTTATCTTGCATATCAAGAAACTGACGTGCGTAGGAAGATAAACTTTCAATGAATCTTCTCTGTCCTTCAGCATAGATTGTGTCAAAAACCAAAGATGATTTTCCAGATCCGCTCAGACCAGTTACAACAACCAACTGATTTTTGGGAATTTCAATATTAACGTTTTTTAAATTATGCTCTTTAGCGCCAACAACTTTAATGAACTTTTCTTCCATGAATTTTTAAAACCTTTCTACAAATTTTTTGAGTTTAGAACAAAATGAATTTTACAAAGCGCGCAATTTTAAGTGACAGCTGCTTAATTGCAAGTGGCTAATTTGTGATAAAATTGGTAATTCACTATTCCTTCCCCGTCATTGCGAGTAAGCCATCAGGCGAAACGTGGCAATCTCTTTTTAATGAAGATTATTAAGTGTGGATTGCCACGTTTCGCCTGATGGCTTACTCGCAATGACGACATAATAGAAAATACTCCTTAGCAGGGCTGAACTTGCAGTCCATTCCTGCTTGGGTTAATTATTAATTTTCTGCAATTATGGTTTTGTTTGTAACAAGTGTTTTTACGCAATTTTGATACCATCTAAAACAATCTCATCAATTTAGCGAATTTTTCTAAATCTTCTTCTTTTGGGTAAGAAAAATAATTTCCTTCGCCCAAACTTTGTTGTTTGGTAATTGCAATTTTTTCATCTTTTTCAATTTGGTCTAAAGCTTCTATTATTAATTTACAGCCACCTTTGTAAAGGTTATTTACATTACTAATAAAATTTTCATTCCAATCAATTTCACTGTGAGAAAAATCAATAATATCACCATTATCAATCCCTTCATTTTGAATATAATGCAATGTTGTTCCAAGATTTTTTTCACCATTTAAAATTGCCCAAAAGCTTGCCATAACGCCACGATAATGGGGCAAAATTCCAGAATGCAAATTTAAAACACCAAATTTAGGAAGATTTATAAATTCTTGTTTAAAAATTTGTCCAAAACGAATTGAAATTGCTAAATTTGGTGCAAATTCTTTAAAATCTTTTAAAGCTTCTTCAGAATTGATGTTTTGATATTGCAGAATTGGCAATTTTAAAGCATCAAAAAAACTTTGAACGCCTTCTTGTTCAATGCTTTTAAGTTGAATTAGTTTTGATGAAAGATTTTGTGTTTTGCCAACTTGACTTGACAAAACCAACTGAACTTCATGTTTTTGTAGATGGCTTTGCAAAATTTCAAAAGCTTTTTTAGCGTGAATATCTTGATTTAAAAATAACAGAATTTTCATGTTGTTTTATTCATTATAAATTTCTTCAATGTTATAGTTCTTAATATTAAAATTTTTAATTGTAATATGCATATCTCACTTATTTTAGATAATTTGATAAAGTTAGATTGTATTAATGATTTTATTTCAATAATTGAGATAAAATTTAGTGAAGATGTTGAAAGTAACAAAAAAATTACTACCGCTAAAAAGTTGTTAAATCAATTTTTGATGGATTATATATCAAAGGTTGATGTTGATCGCAATTTATTATTTGATGAAAAAAACACCAATAACATTACTTTAGCCCTAAAAATTTTTGATAATTCTTTTTTTAAACAACAAATAAAAAATTTTGATTTGTTTTTGTCCGATTTAAAAGATTTGGAAAGTTTTTTTAATAATCTAATAAACCACAAAAGCCCTATATTTATAGAAGGTAATGATGAAGATATCGCAATTTTTAAAGAAAAGAGATTGTCAATTTTAGCTAAAAAATTTAATTAAATGAAGTCACTTTTACGAAGATATACAATACCATCTGCTAAATTGCTGCCAAATCAAGAAGCATTTGATTTTTTGCCTTCTTGTTCACAAGCTAGGTTTGATTTAACGTCAGTTGAAGCAATTGCTAAAGCACCAGAAAAAGTATTGCAGCAAATTAGAAATACTGAAGTTGATTACAAAAGATTTAAAGGGGTTTCCACTGGATCTCTTGCTGTTCTTCAAAGTTGTTCAAATTTCTTAAGATCTAATAATATAAATTGTGAAACTAGAAATATTTCATTGTCTGATGGAGTTTTGTCAGGAATATCTAAGGTTTATGAAACTTTAAGAATTGGCGGTAGTGATAAAATCATTTTACCAACACCAACTTTTGGATATTATTTTCAACAGTTAAGAGAGAAGGGAATAGATTTTGAAACAGTTGCAACCACAAAAGAAGAAAGTTTTCTTCCTAATCCTGATATTTTAGAAACTGCTGTAAAAAAAGGAAATTCTAAAGTTTTATTGCTTTGTTATCCAAACAATCCAACTGGAAAATTAATGAACCAAGAAACTGCTGAAGCAATATCTGAAATAGCAAAAAGACATGATTTATTCGTAATTTCAGATGAAGCTTTTTTGGGTAATGTTATTGCGCCAGAAAGAAACTTTTCTATTGCTAGAGTTCCGGGAATGTTGGACAGATCTATTACATTTTTTAGCATATCAAAGATGATGGGTTTGCCTTCTGGAGCGGCATCAAATTTTTGTTTTGGCAACGGAGATTTGATTAGAAATTTTTCGAAAGTTGGTGGATATTATAATGAGCAAGTAACAAGAGAAGCTCTTGAAGATAGTCAGGAAAACAGAGAATTTCTTGTTGAAAGTAAAAGAAAATATTTGGCAAATATAGATTTAATTAAAAATAAAATTTCTCAATTAAATAAAAAATTTGGTGAAATTTTTGGTGAAGAAAGAAATGAAAATGAAGCTTATGTGAAGCCTTTGGTAAGCAATCCAGAAACTGGGGGTGTGTATTTAATTGATTTTTCAGGCTTAAGAGACAAAGTTTATAATGGTAAAAAATTTGATACAGGTCTTGATATTGCAAAATGGTTATTAAAAGAAGCTTCTTTAGGATCAGTTCCCGGTGAGTGCTTTATGTTTTCACCAAAAGATATGTTGGTAAGAATTACCACCAGTGAAAGTTCTGAAACTCTTGATAAAGCTTTTGATTCGGTAATTGATGCTGCTGTAAAAATAACAAATCAACCAAAAAGTGCTATAGTTTCACCTACTGCTGATGGGCTTTCCGCTAATAAAGAAAAAACAATTTGATTATAATATTGTTCAGATTTCTTGATAGAATATCACTGCAAGTCTTATCTTTTAGATATTATTTAATGTTCACTTTAGTTTAACTGTCACTCCGGAGAAGCTTTTTCTTCTTTCGTCATTGCGAGGAGCTTTAGCGACGTGGCAATCCATTTTTCCTAACTTGTGGAATATTTTGATTTTTTTGCAAATTCATCGATTGTAGCTATAAAATCTTGAGTAATTTTTTTCAAAATCATGCCATTTTTATGCATCATAGAATAATTCATCTTAGGAAAAAAGTTTGACAAATTCTTTACTGCCAAATTTTTGTCACTTTCATCCAAACAAATTGTTGAAACCAAAGCTACAAAGTCATTTTCTTTTACAAAATGCTTTAGCATTTCCCAATTGCCATTTTCAAATTCAACACTGCCTTTTAAATTGTATTTTTTTACAACTTCTTCAAATAAAGGTAGTGTAATTAAATTGCGGTCAATTCTGATTAAATCAAGTTTTTTTAAGTCACTTAATGACTCAATTTCTCTTTTGGCAAAATAATGACTTTTGCTCATTATTAAAATTGGATCATAAGAAATTGCATCAACATATTTAATTTCTGGATCGTGTTTTGATTCTGGGTAAAAGGCCAAATCAATTTGATTGTCTTTAATTCTTTGGGTGGCGTCATCAAGTGAAATATTTTTTATTACTATTTTACTTTCAGGGTAAAGTTTTTTAAAAGAAGCAACAATTTTGGGCATAAGATAAGAAATTGCGATGTGGTGAACAGCGATATTGATGGTTTTTTCTTCTATGTGATTTCTTTCTTTCAAAAACTTATCTACAACTGACTCAAATTCTTGCATTAAAGGACAAGCTATTTTGTAAAAGTCCACTCCATCATCTGTTAGTGATAGTGGTTTTGAGTTTCTATTAAAAAGCTGCAAATTTAAATCTCTTTCTAGTGATTGAATTTGTAAAGTTACTGTTGATTGAGTAAGATTCATTATTTTTGCTGCTTCTGATATACTTCTAAATCTTGCTGCATAGTAAAATCCTTTAATTTGCTGCATTCTGTTCTTTTTATAGCTAAAGTTGTGAAGTTTTTCCATAAAATTGATTTTATTAATATATATATTGAAATCTTTTATATTACTAATTTGCTTTCTTGTTCCAAATCAACTTTCTTATTTGTTCCTATTTTATTTTTCTTGTTAACGACTCATTTTAACACATGGAACAAAATGCAAAAAACGAAGTTGTAGAATTTTCAAAAAAGCCAGAAGCATTCTCTTCTTTTGAATATATTTCAGCAATTACGCATGAGTTAAAAACTCCACTAAATGCCATAATTGGTTTTTCTGATGCGTTGCAAGAAGAATTGGTAAAAGTTTTTGATAATCATGCCTCAATTATTGATATCAAAGCATTGATTGATTATGTGAAAGAAATAAATCACGCAGCGCAAGAAATGAATGAACTGGTGCATGATTTGCTTGATGTTAAGGCTGCTGCTTCAGGAAATTTTTCAGTAAATTTAACTAAAGAAGTTGATATTATTGATCTGATTAAAAGGTCACTTAGATTAAATCATGATTACGCTTTGCTGCGTCATGTAAATTTTAAGATGATTATTGATTCAGATATTCCACCAATAAAACTTGATGCTAAAAGAACTAAACAAATTTTAACCAATCTTATTTCAAATGCGGTGAAATATAGTCCGGTCAATAGTGAGGTTAGAGTTGTGTTGGTGGTTTGTGAAAAATTTCTTGAAATAAAAATTTGCGATCAAGGTTTTGGCATGACGCCAGATCAAGTTAAAACTGCTTTTGAAAAATATGGAACTATTGAAAACCCTAATTCTGGTAAAGTTGATTCTTTTGGTTTTGGATTGCCAATAGTAAAACATCTTGTTGAACTGCAAAAAGGAGCAATTGAAGTGACTTCAGAAATTAATAAGGGCACAACAATTGTAATTAAATTTCCTTATTGATTTTATTTAATGTTGTCCGAACTAAATTGATTGTAAATCTCAGAATGACAACTGACGTTTTGATGTGAATAATTTTCCACCACCCGCAAACCAATGCGCAGGTCGGGTTTTAAAAACCCGACTTTTTTCATATCTAAAAATTAGGCAAATATCCTTTGAAGGATTAATTTTTTCACCTCTTTAAAAACTCGCGTCCGTCATTGCGAGGACGGCAACGCCCGACGTGGCAATCTCCTTTAAGTCTCCGTCATTGCGAGCTTTTCGTAAGAAAAGCGTGGCAATCTCTTTTTAATGAAGATTATTAAGCGTGGATTGCCACGTTTCGCCTGATGGCTCAATCGCAACGCCCGACGCGAGAAAATTAATCCTTCAACGGATAATCACCAAAAATTATCTTTTGAAAGTAACAAAAAAATTGATTTACTGATAAACAGAAGTTAGTTTTATTTTAATGACTTATCTTCAAAATTAATTTTTCACAGAAAAATGCAAATATTTAGAAAACTTGCGGGAAATATCTTTTTCAAAATTATTCTGGCTTTCATAGCAGTTACTTTCGTTTTTTTTGGGGTTAGCGGATTTCTTCTAAATGGTTCTGGTTCTTGGGTTGCAAAAATTGGAAATAAAACAATTACTCAAGCTGCTTTTTTGCAAGAAATGCAAAAAAATCGCGAAATGATCTTGCAAAGAAATAATAATGAAGAGGTTGTAAAATATCTTGATTCTGACCAGTTTAAATCTGATATCTTGGGTAGAATGGTGAATAGTGTTATTGTGAGTAAACTAAGCGATGATTTGGGAATTACAGTAAGCCAAAAATTAATCTTACAAGAAGTTGCAAAAGATCCTAACTTTCAAGGAGAAGACGGAAAATTTGATTCAAGCAAGTTTAAAAACTTTTTGGCAAAAAATGGTTTAAATGAAGAAAGATATGTAAAAATTTTGCAAGATGAAGTTGTTGCCTCAACAGTTTTGCAAAGTCTTTCTTTGGTAGCTCCAGTTAATGAAAATTTTGCAGTTTTAAGTGCGGAATTTAAGCAAGAAAAACGTGTTGCCGACGTTGTGAAAATTAACTTTAAAACAATTGGAAAAGCAGCAGATCCATCTGAAGAAGAACTTAAAAAGTTTTACGAAGAAAATAAGAAAAACTATGCTGCTCCTGAAGTTCGTAAAGTTTCATTCATTGCTTTCAGTGCTCAAGATTTTGCAAAAACTTTAACAGTGACAGATGAAGATATTGCCGCTGAATATGAGAAAAGTAAAGAAACCTTGAAAAAACCAGAGACCAGAAACTTATTACACTTAGTTTTTGAGAATGAAATTGATGCGAAGAATTTTATAGCAAAGTTGTCGGAAGTTTCAGATAAAAGTAAAATTTCTGCTGAGTTTGTAAAATTGGCAAAGTCTCTTCAAAATAAATCTCAAAAAGAGATCACTTTAAATAACGTTGAACAGAAAAACTTATTGCCAGAATTATCAAGTGCAATTTTCAAATTGTCTTTAAATGAATATAGTCAAGCAGTGAAAAGTCCTCTTGGATATCATGTGCTCTTATTAAATAAAATTAACGAAAGTGTTGCTGTTCCTTTGGCAGAAGTTAAAGACCAAATTAAGAAAAAACTTTTGACAGAGAAAAAAGAAAATTTGTTGCAGCAAAAAATTTCAGAAATAGATGACTCAATTTTGGCTTCTAATTCTTTTGATAGTGCAGTGCAAAAATTTTCTTTAAAACCAGCAAGTGTTGTGGTTACTAACCAAAAAGGTTTAGATAAAGATGGTTCTGAGTTAAAGTCACTTTCTGCTTTAGATGGTTTCTTAGCAAACGCTTTTTCTGCAACTCAAGGACAAGCTTCAAAACTTTTCTATTCTAAAGCAAATGATCAATTTTATGCATTGAAAGTTGAAGAAGTGGAAGTTGCTCACGATAAAAAGTTAGAAGAAGTAAAATCTCTTGTTATGGCTGATTTGCAAAAAGATATGCAAATTGAGAAAATGGAGAAACTAGCAAAAGAAGTTGCGGAAGAACTTAAGAAAAATCCGCAAGATTTAGCTAAAATTGCTGCAAAACATAACCTTACTGTGGAGAAGAATAAAGAATTTCCAAGATTCTATTTCTTGAACTATCAAGGTAGACAAATCCCTTATGCAAGTAAATTCTTAGAGAGTTTGTTTTCGGTTGCTGTTGGACAAGCAACTGAAGCTTCTGCACAAGGAGAAGAATTTATGGTTGGAGTTTTAACTTCAGTTAAATCATCTAAAGCTGATCCAGTTCAAGTGCAAC
Source organism: Candidatus Pelagibacterales bacterium (assembly GCA_016882165.1). GTDB lineage: Bacteria > Pseudomonadota > Alphaproteobacteria > Rickettsiales > UBA1997 > UBA2645. The sequence goes on along the minus strand of VHBV01000001.1, from coordinate 7,972 downwards.
GTGCTAAAATGGAAGCTGAAAGTTCTTTCAGAAATGAAGTTTTACAAGGATATAACATGTCTATGATGAAAAAATATCCAGTAAAAGTGAATGAAAAACTATTGGCAGGAAAACAAGAGTAAAAAATAAATTTTAAAGCCCTCTTTGCAAAAGAGGGTGGCATTTGGGATTTGCCCAAATGACGGGTGATTTTTCTAAAAAATATCAAATGTACAACTTCACTAAAGCAGAATTTTGCGACCTTTTGTCAAAATCAAATTCTGCTGTTCTTTACAAGAAAATCCCAACCGACACCATTACTCCTGTTTTAGCTTCGCTGAAAATCTCAAAAAAATATCCTGATTATAATTTTCTTTTTGAATCAGCTGAAAAGGGAAATAACAAAGGACGTTTTTCTGTTATTGGATTAATGCCAGACTTAGTTTGGAAATGCTCCTCGGAAGAGTCGTTTTTAAATGATAATTTTGCAAATGATAAAAATAGCTTTGTTAAAGAACAGGGTAATCCAATTCAGAATTTAAGACAGTTGATCAATAAGTCGCAAATTGAATGGAGTTCTTTGAGCTATGCAAACGGAGAGCTGCCAGGAATTTGTGGTGGAATTTTTGGCTATATGTCTTACGATATGGTGCGTCTGATGGAAAAAATAAAAGATAATAATTTGCCAGATGATTTAAAGATTCCGGATAGTATTTTTATGCGTCCACAAATCTTGATAATTTTTGATAATCTGTTTGATTGCGCTTTAATTTGTGCGCCAATTTTTTCCTCTCATATTAATAAAAATAGTGCTGAGATTTTTGATTTAGCTATAGATAGAATCAAGTTAATTGAAGAAATTTTATCTGAAAGTTATGAAAAAACAGCAGCAAGTTTTGATCCAAAATTCGATTTTAGTTCAAATTATACTGAATCGGAATATGTTTTGGCGGTTGAAAAAGCAAAAAAATACATAGTGGATGGTGATATTTTTCAAGTATTGCCTTCGCAGAGATTTGTTTCAAACTTTGATTCTAAAATTTCTGAATTTTCTTTTTATCGCGCGCTTAGAGCAATCAATCCTTCGCCATTTTTATTTTACCTGAAATTACCAGATTTTACCTTGATTGGCTCAAGTCCTGAAATTATGGTTTCTGCAAAATCTAAGAAAATTACAATTCGTCCTTTAGCTGGAACAAGAAAAAGAGGTAAAACTATAGAGGAAGATAAAAAAATTGCTGAAGGATTGTTATCTGATGAAAAAGAAGTTGCAGAACATCTTATGCTAATTGATTTAGGAAGACATGATGTTGGAAGAGTTTGTGTTGATGGTTCGGTAAAGGTTACTGAGAAAATGGTGATAGAAAACTATTCTCACGTAATGCATATTTCTTCAAATGTTGAAGGTATTTTGCGCGAAGATTTAGATGCTCTAGATGCTTTAATATCTGGATTTCCAGCTGGTACAGTAAGTGGTGCGCCAAAAATCAGAGCTATGGAAATTATTGAAGAAATCGAGAAAACCAGAAGAGGTTTTTATGCGGGTTGTGTTGGATATTTTTCAGCAAATGGTGATATGGAAACTTGTATAACTTTGCGTTCTTCATTAATAAAAGATGGTAAAATTTATCTGCAGGCTGGTGCTGGAGTTGTTTTTGATTCTGATGCTAAATCAGAATATCAGGAATGTATTAACAAGTCTCAGGCTTTGGTTAAAGCTTGTGAAGCGATTAAAGATTTTTTGTAAAATTTTGATTGTTATTTTTAAATCTCTAGTAAGCCATCAACAAAATTTTTGGCATTAAATTCTTGTAAATCTTCAATTTTTTCTCCAATGCCAATTGCATAAATTGGTTTTTTAAATAAGTCAGATAAAGCTACTACAATTCCTCCTTTTGCTGTGCCATCGAGTTTTGTTATAACAAGACCAGTAATTCCTACGATTTGGTTAAATACTTCTAATTGATTCTTAGCATTTTGGCCAGTTGTGGCATCTAAAATTAGCAAATTTTCATGAGGAGCATTAATATCGTGTTTTTTTAGAATTGAGCCAATTTTTTTCAATTCATCCATTAGATTTTGTTTATTCTGAAGTCTGCCCGCTGTATCAATTAAAAGAAAATCAGAATTATTTTTCTTAGCAATTTCTAAAGCGCGATAAGCAACTGCTGCTGGGTCTTCTCCGTTTTTTATAGCCGCAACAATTTCACTTTCAGATCTTTGTGCCCAAACTTCTAATTGCTTTGATGCAGCAGCTCTGAAAGTGTCACAAGCTGCTATTGTTACTTTTTTGTTTTGGTTTTTAAGATTAAAAGCAACCTTACCAATTGTGGTTGTTTTACCTGCTCCATTTACGCCATTAAAAATAATTACGTAAGGTTTAGTTTCATGGTGAATTTCCAAAGCTTTCTGACAAGGTTCAAGAATTCTAGTCAGTTCTTCACTGAAGAATTGTTTTACTTCTTCAGCTGTAATATTTTTATGAAATTTTTTGTCTTTAAAATTCTTAATAATTCTAATCGAAGTTTCAGCACCAACATCGCTTAAAATTAGTAACTCTTCAAGTTCCTCCAAAATATCACTATCAAGTTTTTTATGAGTGAAAATTTGTGTGATAGAAGAGGCAATTTTGTTTGATTTACCAATTTCACTATTAACTTTTGATTTAGAGAAAAAATTTAGAAGAGCCATATTTTTATAAGTAATTTTCAGGGTTAACTGAGTCGCGACCCTTTCTTAAACCAAAGTAAAGTTGTGGAAACTCAACATTACCAGTTGCTCCCACTTCACCAATTAGATCAAGTTTTTTAACTTTCTGTCCTCTTTTGGCGATAGTTTTAGAAAGATGTGCATAAGCTGTAATCCAACCACTAGAGTGTTTTATGATGATTAAATTTCCATATCCCTTTAGTTCATTACCAACATAGGCAACAATTCCATCTTCTGATGCAACTACTTTTGAACCATTTGCAGCTTTTATATTTATACCATCATTATATAGTCCGCCTTTTTTAGGACCAAATTTTGAAATAACTTCTCCTTTAACTGGCCAAGCAAATTGATTAGATTTACTTAGGTTTGCTTCTGAGATATTTGGAATTGCAATTTTCTTTGGTGCAACTTCTTTATTTTGTTCGGCAACGTTTGGAATTGCGTTTGCAACTGGAGGAGTTACAGCCGCAACCGAAGTTGTAACAGGAGCTATAGAATTAGTGCCAGATTCAAGTGGATTTAGTGGTTTTTCTACAATATCAGAATTTAAGTTATTAGTGGTAATTTCAGTGCTTTTTGATGATTTAGTGGTGCGAATTTTTTGTCCTTCATGCAAAGTATAAGGAGATTTTAAATCGTTTAATTCAACAAGATTATCAATATTCATATTGTAAGAACGCGATATGTTATAGATTGTATCGCCTTTTTGCACAATATGATAAGAAGGAGCGGGAATAATAAGAGTTCTTCCATTCTTAAGTATGTAGGGTGGTTTTAAATTATTTTCTTGTATTAGGTCTCGAAGTGGAATTTGATATCTTTTTGAAATGGCATAAAGAGTGTCACCTTCTGAAATTTCAACTTGGTTAATTTTAAAGCTGTTATCTGCGGAAAATTTAGGGTTACTATATTTGCTTTTATTGAAGAAGTTGTTTTTTCCATAAAAATTACCGCTGCGATTTACGATTTGTGCAGGCTTTTGACTGCAAGAAAAGCAAAGCAGAACAAAAAATGTAATTGTTAGTTTTAGGAAAAAGTGTTTCATTAGTTATTTAATTTTTTCAAATACTATAGAATTTATTTACATCTATAAAAATTAGCAATTAATTTAGAAGTTCTTATGTCAATTCAATTATCTTAAATTGAGTTATAATTATTCACTCGTTTTTTATATTTTCTAAAAATGGACTTTTTTTCTTTACTAAACTTGCAAATTGGAGTTGCTGGGCAAGTTTTATTGATAAGCTGCTTTGCTTTAATTTTTGGTTCATTTGCTAGTTTAATTTCGTATCGTTTAGCAACAAAAGAGCCAATTGTTATTGCTCGTTCTAAATGTGTGAAATGTGGTGTTGTTTTAAAGGTAAAAAATCTTATTCCTCTTTTCTCATGGCTTTTTCAGAGAGGAAAATGCAGTAATTGCGGTGATAAAATATCAGCTCGCTATCCTTTAATTGAAACAAGTTTTGTTCTTGGTTTTTTAACTTGTTATTTTGTTTTTGGACAAAAAATTGATCTAAAACTTATCTTGGCCTGCTTAATTTTTGCAACTTTAGTTGTGATGATTGTGGTTGATTTAGAACGCTATTTTATTCCAGATATCACCCAATATTTTTTAGCAGTTTTGGTGACAATTTGGCTTGTAAATGAAGGCGGAAACCCAGCTGTTTTTGCCAATATAAAATCGGCATTTTTGTACGTGGCATTCGGTTTGGCATTGATAGCATTTTTTTATGTTACAACTAAAACGGAAGCTCTTGGAATTGATGATGTGAAGTTCTTTTTTATTGCAGGACTTGCTTTTGGAACAAAAGGATTTCTATTTTTTATGTTAGTGAGTGGTATTTTGGGTGTGGTTTTTGGACCAATTTGGCAATATCTTAGAAAAGATAAAACTTTTCCATTCGCTCCAGCAATCTGCACTTCTTTTTTTGTTGCTTTGCTGTGTGAAAGAAATGTAAATTTGGTTGAGATGTTAGGTTCTTTGATTTTTTAATACCTATACCAATAAACCATTTCTTGATAGTTAAGTAATTGATCATATTAACTTCGTCTTTTTGGCTAAATAATTACAAAAAACCTCAAGCTGTATGTTCATACAGCTTTCATTTTTTACAATTTTTATCTCAAAAATACTTCGTTACTATGATCAACAAATATTTTATTTGGTATACAGCAAAAAGTTTTTTAATCAAATTTGGTTTAGTAATCATTGCAATTACTCGCTTCTCAAATTAAGACTTTTTATAATATTTTCTCGATAAAAAGAATGTTGTTTTTTTTCAGATTCTCTTTTGTCATCAAAAATAAACTTCTCTAAAAAATAGCCACTAAGTTTTAAGCCATCAAATAAGTGATTTTCATCATAATCGGCTTCAGCAATTAAAAATGCTGGCAGTTTTAGTAACTTTCTTTCGTAAGCTTTTCCGGCTTCTAAAGAAACAGCATGAGCCGATTTTGGAGAAACAAAAGATAAATTCTCATTTGAGTTTGTTACAACGCAAGAAGATAAGTCAATTCCATATCCCAAGGTTTCTAATATTTTTAGTTCTAGCTTGATGTAAGAAGCTAAGAAATCTTTTTTATCGATATTTTCTTCAGTAATTCTTTGTAAAAAATTGTTTAGTTCATCAAAAAGTAATATATGTTCTTCTCGTTCCAGAAAGCAGCCTTCAACAATTGCGAATAAAGATTTAACACAATCTAATTTTAATCGATCAAACATAATTTTTGAGCAATAACAGGCAACCAAGTCAATGGCATAAAACTGTCCTAAGTTTTCTTCAAGTCTTGCTCGATATTCAAAGGAAATTAAATTTCCGATCTGGAAATTTAGACGATCTTTACTTGATTTTGCAGACTTAACAAAACTGCTGTAAATTCCGTGATTCTGAGAGAGAACCTTAACAATTAGTGAATTTTCACTATATTTTTTTATGCTAATTATAATTCCTTGATCAACAAATTTCATAAAGATTTTAGATAATTCAAAGCTTGTTGATTTTCTTCAAAAATAATTTTGTTTGGCAATTGATTGCGAAACCAAGTTAGTTGTCTTTTAGCATAATTTCTTGTTTTTTGTGAGGCAATTTCAATTGCTTCTTTTTCAGAAATTTCTTTTGAAAGAAATTGTTTTATTTCTAAAAAACCAAGTGTTTTAGTAACTTGAGAATCTTCTTTAATTCCTTGTTTGAGTAAATTATTTACCTCGTTAATTGCTCCATTTTCCATCATTTTTTCAAAACGCAAATTACAATTTTTATACAGTAAATTACGATCTGGATTTAAGTTGATATGAGTGAAAATTTGTGGTGAAAAAAAAGTTTTTAGTGATTGATTTTGCCACCAAGAAAGAGATTTTCCAGTTTGATTAAAAACCTCATAAATTCTTATCAGGCGTTGTTTATCAAGCTTTTCTATTTTTTCTTTTTCTTCCCCTAAGGAAATTAATTTTTTTCTGAAATTTTCAATTCCTAAAGATTCAAATTCTTCTTTTGCCTGACTTTTTATAGAGTGCTGAATTTCTGGAATTTCATTAATTCCTTCAATCAATTTTGAAATATACATACCAGTGCCGCCAACAATTACTGGTATTTTATTATTTTGCCAACAGTTCTTAATTTCTTGATTAGCAAGTTTAAGCCATAAAGCCACAGAAGAAGATTCATGCGTTTCCAAGATTGAATATAGTTTATGGGAAACTTGATTCTGTTCAGAAATTGTTGGCTGTGAAGAAAGAATTGCTAAGCCCTGATAAATTTGTAAAGAATCGGCATTAATAATTGTAATATCTTTGTAATCAGCAAATTGAAGCGCAAGTCCTGATTTTCCAGAAGCTGTTGGTCCAGATATTACAAAAATTTTTTCTGACATGATGGTTTTTATTATTAACATCATCATTGCGACAATTGAAGGGAGGAGGAAATCCAGTTTGATGCATTTTCTGGATTGCCAAGTCATGCTTCGCACTTCTCGCAATGACGGGTGAAAGATAGCTGTGCAATGAACAATAACTTTACATGCTCAAAACTTTTTCCAATTCTTTTAAATCATTAGGTAACCCAATTTCAAAATTCATTTCTTTATTACTTCTTGGGTGAAGAAAGCCTATTTTATAAGAGTGAAGAGCTTGTCTTGGAAAAGTTTTTACAAACTCTTTTAATTTTTCATCAAGTTCTTTTTTTGGATTTTTTTTGGCTGAGTTATATAGTTGATCTCCTATAAGAGAGTGTTTTACTGCTTCAAAATGGACTCTTATTTGATGTGTTCTTCCTGTTTGCAATCTGCATTCAACAAGGCTTGCAAAACCATCGGCAAAAATCTTTTTTGTTTCATAATTAGTTACTGCATTTCGACCTAAAGTTTTTGCAACAACCATCTTCAAGCGATTTAAGCGTGAACGGACAATATTTTTATCAATTATTCCAACATTTGGAGTTATAACGCCGTAAATAAAAGCCAAATAACTTCTTTTAATTTCTCGATCTTTTAATCTTTGACTTAAAATTTGATGAGTAAAGTCATTTTTGGCAACCAACATAAGTCCGGAAGTATCTTTATCAAGTCGGTGAACAATTCCTGGACGAAATTCGCCATTAATAGAAGAAAGTTTGTTTTGATGTGTAAATAAAAGAGCGTTAACTAAAGTATCATCAGAATTGCCAGCACCTGGATGAACAGTGAGTCCTGCGGGTTTATTAATTACCAGAAGATCTTCGTCTTCAAAGACAATTTCAAAATCAATTTTCTTAGCTGACAAGTTCATTGGTTTTGCATCGGGAACCAAAACTGTAATTTTTTGATTTAATTTTGTTTTTTGGGCAGAATTTTTAATTGCTTGATTATTTTCATCACAGATTAATTTTTCATCAATAAGATTTTGAATTTTGCTGCGCGTGATTTCTGGTTTTATCGCCAAAAACTTTAACGTAAGAAATTTATCAAGTCTTATATTCTCTTCTGTTTCGCAAACGATGAATTCAAATTTTTCCATATTTTAGTTATTTTTAATAAAGGTAGCTTCAGATTTTGATATATTTTTAGGCAATTTGCCTTAACCACTATTGTCACCCTGATTGAAACGAAGGATCTCGGGAGATTTACTCCGAGCTTATAGTCTGAGATTCTTCGCTTCGCTCAGAATGACAAAACTCTTGGGCTTCGCTCAGAATGACAAAACTCTTGGGCTTCGCTCAGAATGACAAAACTCTTGGGCTTCGCTCAGAATGACAAAACTCTTGGGCTTCGCTCAGAATGACAAAACTCTTGGGCTTCGCTCAGAATG